>NZ_VOPZ01000004.1:300000-409239 GCF_010470665.1 Desulfovibrio sp. JC022
GTGTGCAGTTCGCCCCGATTTTTAAAAATATAGCCTATCAGGGAGTCCCGGACATCAGGATCATCGTTTACAAGGGAATCCCGGTCATGGCTATGCTCCGGCTGCCCACACGGGAATCAGACGGTAAGGCCAACCTGCATCAGGGAGCCATGGGCTGCGGGATAGATATGTGTAGTGGTACGACCACCAGCGCAGTCTGGAAAAATGACAACTGCACCCATCATCCGGATACCCTGCACCCCATCGCAGGGGTAACCATCCCGAACTGGCCGGAGCTCCTCAAACAGGCAGCACTGGGCTACACAGTAACCGGATTGGGCTACCTCGGTGTAGACATTGTGCTGGATAAAAATCTGGGCCCGTTGATCCTTGAACTGAATGCCCGTCCGGGTCTGGCTATTCAGGTAGCCAACAAATGCGGACTGCAACACAGACTGGATGAAATAGATAAAGTCCATCAGGACCTGCACACAGAAAACCAACGGATTCAATATGCTATGGACAATTTCGGATCATAAAAAAATATATTTATTGCCCGTTCTGATCCTCTGCCTATGCCTACTGACAGGCTGCAAACAGCAGCCGAAGGTTATAGTGCCTCCTGTGCCTCCTCTTCCGGTGGAAGTTGCAAAGGAAAAAGCACCGCTGGGCAAAAAAGAAATACGGTTGAATGTAAGACTGACCCGCCAGCCGGACAAACGGAAATTGCGCAAAGTCCGTTCCCAGAGCATGCCCACCGGAACCCGCATTTCCTATCCCGCCGGAGCGGACATCCTCCGTTTCCTGCAATATGATGAAGAGATCATTACCCTGCCCAAAATGCAGAGCACAAGGGACTTCAATATCATGCTGCTGACACGGGACCAGAATCCGCCACTGACCGTAAACGGCTACTCCAACGTAACTTATGAACTCATGGAATCAGACCTGCCGAATGGGGCAATTCTGCTGGATTCATTCTACGGCACATTAAAAAAAGACGGGACTCTTTCCAAGACCATGCTGCTTCCCACAGAAAGAAAAGATGTATTCAGAAAAGTACAGGCAGAAATAACTCCCAAAAGGCTCAGATTCAAACCGGTAATCAGGACCAATGTCCTGCCGGACTCAGAATACCATTACGTGATCCGGTTTCTAGGTAAAAAAGGAATGACTATCCTCTTTGAAATCCGCCATCTGGAAGGCGGCAGCCGTCCCAAAGTGGTCAGCCGCCAAACTTTGGAAATCCCGCTGGGTACCCCGCTGATTGAAATCAACGGGCACAGGTTTAAGGTCCATACGGCAACTACGGAATTTATTGATATAGAAAGGTTGAGTTAAGCACCCCTATCCCCAACTAGGGAGTGCAGAGGGGCTTAGCCCTTCTGCCCGCCGGAGGCGAAATCAAATTATCCAAAACGCGCGCAGCGCATCAGCTTCACTGCCTTTTCCGAGTATAATCCCGAATAGTAAGCTCAATGGTAGGAATACCGTTGAACTTGTCGATCTTGGGAGAGAAGGCGAAACGCATGGTGGCCCCGATGAGTTCGGACCCAAGCTCTTCTGCCATGCGCCATGCCTTGGCGGGCATTTTGCGGGTCTTGTCAGTGTCGGTAATGGTAAGCTTGACGTGGGCTTTACCCATGGGTCTGCGTTCCAGCACTTCCACCGGAGGGGTGGTAAAAACAGGTTCCGGGTTACCCATGCCGAAAGGCTGCATGAGATCAAGCTCTTTGAGCAGTACGTAATCAATATTTTCCAGCGGCAATTCCCGGTCAACTTTAAGCGAGGCTTTAAGAGGCTCAGTGCCGATCTTATCAATTACGGCCTGATCAAATCTTTCCCGGAACTCGGACAGCAGATCAGCCTTGAAGGACATCCCTGCCGCAAGCTTATGGCCCCCGAAATTAAGGAACAATTCGGACATGGAGGTCAGTCCTTCATGAATATGAAATTCCTTGATGGACCGGGCCGATCCCTTGACGACTCCGTCCTCTTCACAAAGCATGACCGTGGGACGGTAAAATTTCTCTACTACCCGTGATGCCACAATACCGATAATGCCCGGATGCCAGTTCTTGGAATAAAGCACCAGCCCGGCCCGGCTGTCCCTTTTGACATGCTGCTCGGCCTGCGCAAGGGCTTCCTGTAAAATTCGTTCTTCCTCGGCCCGACGCTCAGAATTAAGCTCATCCAGAACTTTGGCAATGGGTCTTGCAGTTTCCATATCTTCAGCCATCAATAGCTGGAGAGCCTTGCCCGGATCGCCCATCCTGCCCGAAGCATTGATGCGCGGTGCCAGCCCGAAACCGACCTGTCCAGCCCCGATAGCCGCGAACATGTCGTACCCGCTGACTACTTTAAGCGCAGCCAATCCGGGCCGTTTTGCTTCTTTGAGCAACAGCAGCCCGTTCTTGACCAGAATACGGTTCGGTCCCTGAAGTTCCACCACATCGGCAATGGTTCCAAGGGCAACGTAATCCAGATAAGCCCGTACATCAGCAGGATCACCGGGCAGCAGCCTGTTGAGCTGGGCCATAAGCATAAAAGCCACGCCCACCCCGGCCAAAGTAGCGCAGGGGCAGTCCTCAAATGTCTGTCCGTTGTACTCGGTAAGGCGCGGGTTGCAGACAGCAGCCGCAGCAGGCAGCTCATCACCTTCCAAATGATGGTCTGAAACAACCACGGTCATGCCCAGTTCATTGGCAGCTGCTATTTCCGCATTGTTGGTGATGCCGCAGTCCACTGTTAAAAGCAGATCTATGCCCTGTTCGTGCAGCTTTTTAATCCCGTCCACATTAAGGCCGTAGCCTTCCTCCAGACGGTTGGGCAGGTAGTGTTCACATTCATAGCCGCGGTCAGCTAGAAAGGTTTTAACCACGGCTGTAGAGGTCACTCCGTCCACATCGTAGTCACCCCAGACAGCCATCTTCTTGCCTGCAATAAGACTGTCCGCAAGGACCTGTGCGGCCTGCTCAAGACCGGGAATTTCAGTAGGCTTGCAGAGGTTGCGCAAACCGGGAGAAAGGTAAAGGTCCATTTCAGCAGAACTCTGAAAGCCACGGTTCCATAAAATTTCCGCAAGAAGCTCGGTGATACCGAGTTCATCAGCAATAGCAGGTATGGAGGAGGGAAGTTCCTCCTCGCTTCTCAGCTTCCAGATTTTGGGCAAAAGATTCTCCGTGAATTTTCTGGCTAGAAATCAATTTCAAGATCGGCAATGGGGCCGGATTTATTCTGCTTCTTCTGAAAAGCATTCAAATCAATATTCAGGTCATCTTGCTCTTCAGAGATATAGCCATTGCCCTTAAGGTAGGACCAGAACATGATCCCTTCTTCCAGTTCAGGATTCAATTTCAAAGATTTCTTGATGTACTTGATACAATTATCAAACTCGCCCTTCTCATAGTATGCACGGGCGATATTCAGGCAGAGGTTTTCATCATGCTTACTGATTTCCTCGGCCTTGTGATAATACTCAAGGGCCTGATCAATCATTCCATTACGGCGTAGATTGATACCGAAATCATTAAAAAGATGTTTGTGCTGCGGCTCATAAATAGCCCCGATACCCACCAGCCTGCGGAAGACATCCTCCGCGCGCCCGGTTTCCCCGCGCTCAAGATAGGTCAGGCCAAGGCCGAAATTGGCCCGCACATTTTCTTCATCCACATCAATGGCATGCCCGAATTCATATTCCGCGCTGTAGCTTTCCCCGCTGGAGCGATGCCCTTCCCCGCGTTGAATGGAACCATCCAAAGATTCCATACTGGGTCGAACAACCTCAGCATAATACTCAGGTTCGGGATGGTAGTTATCGAGAAATGTATCCCGTTCCACCGTGAGTTTCGGACCGGAAGGGACATTGTTGCTGTTCAGAGGCTGCACTTCCAAAGCACCGTTTTCCCGCTCTTCAGCAAACCAATAAGTTTTCTGCACGGTCTGACGGGTGGTGGTCCCGGTACCTACAGTTGATTCGGTGCAGGACGAAAAAACTCCGCTAATTCGATTGGCTGCCATAACAACCCCTGCTAGGAATCCATTTCCGCTACAATCCTGCGCGCAGCATCCGCCGGATCATCAGCCCCGGTGATAGGTCTGCCGACCACGAGAAAATTGGAACCGCGATCAACAGCCTGCGACGGGGTAACAACCCTGCGCTGGTCATCGGAAACAGATGCGGGACGAATGCCCGGAGTCAGTGCCAGAAAATCCTTGCCGCATTTTTCCTTAATAGCTTCCACTTCCAGCCCGGAGCAAACCACGCCGTCCAGTCCGGCCTGCGATGAAGCAAGGGCAAGATCAAGCACAGCGGAACCGAGTCCATCGGGAACCGGGAAAGGAATATCATCCTCGTCCATACTGGTCAGGATAGTGATCGCCATAAGCAACGGTCCTTCTCCGCCTGTCGCGCCTTCTGCGCGTCCTTCACGGGCGGCAATTGCCATACGTTCCCCGCCAAGAGCGTGCAGACTGAGCATGTCAGCCCCGGCGCGGGTAGCGGAACGCACCGCACCTTTCACAGTATTGGGAATGTCAAAAAATTTCAGGTCCACAAAAACTTTAAAACCCATTTCTTTAAAACGGGTGATAATTTCAGGGCCTTCAGCGCAAAAAAGTTCCAGACCGACTTTCACCCACGGGGCCACGCCGCGTACTTTTTCAGCCATTTCAATCGCGCTCTGCGCATCCTTAAAATCAAGAGCTACTACTAATTCAGACATATTACTCCCATTATTCCCATGTACTTAAAATACTTTCAAGAAGTCCCGGATTACTACAGGGACGGTTTTTCCCGGCAAGATAGATGGCCCGCAGTTCTCCGTAAGCTTTTTCCAGATCGTCATTTACGATCCAGTACTCAAACTTCGGAGCGGAAGCCATTTCCTTCATGGCATTGAGCATGCGGCGGTTAATGACATGATCGGTATCTGTATTCCTACCTTCAAGCCGCTTACGCAACTCACTGTAGGATGGAGGCATCAAAAACACGAAAATCCCTTCGGGCATTGATTCCATCAGCTGCATGCAGCCCTGAAAATCAATGTCAAAAAGGATATCCATGCCTTTAAAGAGCATCTTTTCTACCGGCTTTTTAGGGGTGCCGTAAAAATTGCCATGGACCTCGGCCCATTCTGCGAATTCCCCGGCTTCCAGCTTTTCATTAAACTCATCAACGCTGTGAAAAAAGTAATCCTTGCCGTCCACCTCACCTTCACGCGGATCGCGGGTGGTGCAGGAAATGGAAAAACCCACCTGCGGAAATTCTTCACGCAGCTTTTTTACCAAAGTACTTTTCCCGGTACCGGAAGGAGCGCAGATAACCAGTACCTGCCCTTTTCTTTCCGGGATAAGGATATCAGTCATTTTCTACCTCCTCGGAAGTGTAACGGTGACCGATTGTTTCCGCCTGAATTGCCGAAAGAATAACATGATTGGAATCGGTAACAATAATGGAACGGGTTTTACGTCCCTGAGTGGCATCCACCAATCGCCCTTCCTGCCTTGCGTCCTCACGCAATCTGCGCATGGGCGAGGAGGAAGGGTTGACGATGGTGATGACGCGGCTTGAAACCACGTAGTTACCGAAGCCGATATTTAGTAGTGTCTGCTTCTGCATCGGAAAAAATTACTCGATATTTTGAACCTGTTCACGGCATTTTTCAAGCTCGGCCTTAAACTCGACTACAATCCTGCTAACTTCGGAGTCCTGACATTTGTTACCGCAGGTGTTGATTTCCCTGAAAGTTTCCTGCAACAGGAAATCAAGGCGTTTACCGGCATCTTTGTTGCCGCGCAGAACTTCGAAAATACGTTCAAGGTGAGCATCAAGTCTTGTGATTTCCTCGGAAACATCAAGCTTGTCGGTCAAAATGGAAACTTCCTGCACCATACGGTCTTCAATGTATTCCGCGCCGAGATTTTCCATGTTGCCCTTAACTCTTTCAATCAGAGCTTCACGCTTGGCTACGAGAATTTCAGGGATCTTGACTTTAACCTGCTCAGTGTATTCCTTAAGCAGGGTAAAACGCTCTTCAAGGTCACGAACAAGGTCATTGCCTTCGTCTTGTCTGGATTCCTTCCAGTTTGCCAGAGCCTTTTCCAGACCTTCACTGATGGATTTAGCCATCTGCGGGTCAGGTTCGCTGGAAGCATCACGCCACAGGCCGGAAATGCTGAAAAGTCTATTGTAATCCGGAGTGAATTCCACACCGTCTTCAGTTGCCATAGCTTTAAGCTGGTCAAGCATAGCTGTGGCCTGCAATCTATTCAGGCTGATGCCCAGCAGTTCGGTGCTGAAAACTTCAAGGTTAAGGGAAAGGTCAACACGACCACGTGAGCCGTATTTGCGAACAATCTTTTCCCAGCGGGATTCATAGCCGCGCAGGGAGTTGGGCAGACGCCATTTCAAATCCAGAAAACGGGAATTAACGCTACGGATTTCCCAAACATGGCTCCACTTGTCTTCGGTAGTCTCAGCGCGACCAAATCCAGTCATACTTACGGGCATTAAAAATCTCCTTGCCTCCGGCCGCTCTACCGAGGGTCTCTCCGAGGGCCAGAGAAACTTTTTGAAAAAAGTTTCTCTGGACTCTTCAAAAACTTTTATCGGGCTTCGCCGGGGTTCTTTAAATTTATTTTATTTTTACCGTCAGGCTGCCGTCTTTGGCTGCTATCGGTTTAACTTCGACTAAGTCACGAGGCACTTCGTTTTCGAATTCGTCTTCCAGAATGCAGGTGGAATAGAATTCACAGATGCCCTTATTTTTATTTTGGAAAAGGACTTTCAGTGAGTCCATTTCTGAAATTTTTTGCAGGAATTCCTGCTTCTTTTCTTCTACCAATTCGCGCAGAATCCGGCCCCGTTCCTTTTTGGTGGGTCCGTCAAGCTGCCCTTTCATGGAAGCGGCTATGGTTCCCGGACGCACAGAGTACGGAAAAACGTGCGCATAAGATAGAGGAAGTTTGCGGCAAAATTCAAGAGTATTCTTGAATTCTTCTTCGGTTTCTCCGGGAAAACCGGTCAGGATATCCGCTCCAAGCCCAAAAACAGGCCATATATCTTTGAGCTTATCCAAAAAGACCAACACATCTTCCGGTTTATAATGACCTCTGCCCATGCGCTTAAGCACTTGGCGATCACCGCTTTGCAAGGAAAGATGAAGTTGCGGACAGATCAGTTTGGACTTGGAAAAGATTTCCAGAGCACGCTCTTTAAGCTGGCCCGGTTCAAGAGAACTGATGCGCAGCCTTGCGCGCCCGCCCCACTCTGTTCCGAACTCATCTTCAATGCGCTCCATGAGATCCCAGAAATCAATACGCTCTTCAAATTCGCGTCCATAGTGGCTGAGGTTGATGCCGCTGATAATCATTTCGCGGAATCCTGCTTCAAGCAAACGGGAGATTTCCTTAAGCACGTCGTCGACGGCACGACTCACGCTCGGCCCTCTGGTTATAGGCACGATGCAATAGGTGCAACGATGGGAACAGCCGTCCTGAACTTTGACCACAGCCCTTGAGCGTTCGTAATCTTCAATTTCAAAAGGCTGAAATATTGTTGTCTCTTTGGAATTTTCAGGTCCATCTTCAAGTTTGAGCAACTCGAATTTGCGCTCCTGCGGAATTACGTCGGCCACGCCGGGAAGTTCAGAAAGTTCCTTGGCAAAAACCTGTGCGGCACATCCGGAAATAATAATTTTGCCTTCAGGGTTACGGCGATTTATGCCCCGCACGGTCTGGCGCAGGTCGCGCAGGGCCGCAGCTGTCACAGCGCATGAGTTGATCACAATCTCATGAGCCTCAGCATCATTTTCCGCCTGCTCATACCCCATGCTCAGCCAGCGTTCGCGTACAGATTCGCTTTCGTATTGGTTGATCTTGCAACCTAAAGTGGTAATCCAGAATTTCTTCATAACCATGTCCATATTATCCGCTCCTTTTATCATGGAGCCTTAAGATATAAAACTATTACTTTTTATGCGGGGTGTTACGCTTTCTTCGTCCTTTCTTATCCGAGGAGTTGCGCTTTCTTCCTTCTTTTTTGTCCGATCCGTAACGCTTTCTACCTTCTTTTCTATCCGGTCCATTGCGCTTTTTGCCCTCTTTTTTATCCGAAGAAGATGAAGAGAAATCAGACTTGGGAGCGTTGTAATTGAACTGATCCAGATAAAGAAGCTCCAACCCACAGCCTAGACCTTCTTCAATTTCAGCAAGACGGGTCTTTTCTTCATTTGCAACAAAAGTATAGGCAGTGCCTTTAGCATCAGCCCGTCCTGTCCTGCCCGTGCGATGGACAAAAATTTCCACATTGTCGGGCATGTCATAATTTATGACGTGAGTGATGTTTGAGCAGTCGATGCCTCGCGCAGCAAGGTCAGTGGCAACAAGGATAGAGAATTCCCCGTTCTTAAAGCCTTCAAGGGCACGATTACGCTTGCTTTGGGAAAGATCACCATGCAGGTCCGCAGCAGGCAACCCATCCTTTATTAGCCGCAGAGCAAGCCTTCTGGCCCAGCGTTTGGTACGCACAAAAATCAGCACCCGCTCATAAAAAATTTCCATTAGCAGATTTTTTAGAAAACTCTGTTTCAAATGCAAAGGAACGGGACAGCAAAAATGCTTAACTCCGTCCGCGCTGACTGTAACTGCCACTCGCACCACTTCCGGGTCATTCAGGATAGTCTTGGAAAGCGTGCTGATTTGATCAGGCATGGTAGCGGAAAACATCAAATTCTGTCGCTTTGCCGGAAGACTGGAAAGCACCTTCTCCACTTCGTCCATAAACCCCATATCAAGCATATGATCCGCTTCATCCAAGATAAGGGTATCTACATGGGAAAGATCTATTTCACCACGCTCCAGCAGATCGAGCAGCCTTCCGGGAGTGGCATTGACCACGGTAGCCTTCTTGACCTCTTTGGCCTGCTTGCCGATTCCCGCGCCGCCATAAACAGCAGCACTGCGAATTCCGGTCTGCCTGCCCAACTCAATGAATGTTTCATGAGTCTGCATAGCCAGTTCACGGGTGGGTGAAAGTATCAACACCCGAACCGGACCACGTTTCGAGGCTTCTTGATCGAGCAAACGCTGCAGCACAGGCAGCGCGAAAGCGGCAGTCTTACCTGTACCGGTCTGGGCAAGGCCCATGACATCACGTCCTTCAAGCACAGCTGGAATAGTCTTCACCTGCACAGGGGTGGGTACTTCATATCCGGCACTGCGGATGCCCGAGACAAGGCGCATGTCAAACTGGAATTGATCGAAACTCAAATAGGAATCCACCCAAAACTACGCCAATTTACAAACTAAAACAGCGAAGCTTAATAAAAGTTTTTGAAGAGTCCAGAGAAACTTTTTTCAAAAAGTTTCTTTGGCCGCCGGAGGCGAAATATTTTCAAACAAGAGCGCGAAGCGCATAAAAATAAAAAAGCGCGCCCCTTGCGAGGCGCGCGGATCATTATATATTTATGATGTCGTGTAAAGCGTTGAATCTACCACCTGCGCGGCAGCCTGCGCTGCGCCCACTCAGAAAGATAGGGCAGCAGTTCTTCGCCGAGCTGATGCAGGGGCACAATATTTCCTTCGATTATGATGCCTTGCGGAAACAGGTTCATGTCATGATATTCCTTGGGTCCCTGAAAGGCAGTGTTCTTAGCCAGCAGCACTGATACATTCAAATCCTTGCAGAAGGCGATCAATCCTTCGGGGAAGAATGCAGCATCTTTGATGTTTTTGCCGAGGGTGCGAAATAGGGTCTTGCAAATGGAAACAAAATGTTCACGGCGCAGAGGCTGATGCATAGCGGCTACGGTTTCGTTGGAAACAAAAGTCACAACTTTATTTGCCAGAGGAGCGTAGTTCTTGGCATCGCGAGCGTCACCGAGGATAATTTCAGCAATACCCAGTTCCTTAAAAATTTTGTAGCTCTGCAAACCTACCATTTTGTCGTATTCAATTCCGTAGAGAGTGATGTTCTTAAAACCGTTGCGACGGGCGTGGATGTGCTGAGCAAGGAGCAGAATTCCGGTTCCGGTACCGATGTCGAGACCGACATACTCATCCTGCTCAAGGAGTTTGGGAGAAATGTTCTGGGTCACGATGGAACGAATGATGTGGCTGGTCTTGGTGATGTCCGCGAGCATGCGCAGGGAAAAGGACCACTGACGCAGATAATTCATCAATTCGATATCGTCATCAGGCTCATTGAGGCTGCGGTGACGGCTGAACATCTCACACAGCTTGCTTACTTCCTCAAGGGAGACGGGTTTGTCAAAACCGCTCTTGTGTACATAGCAATAGAAAAATTTGAGTACCATGCCCATGATCATGGAATCGGAAATCCTGACCGAAGGATCGCTCATGCGGTCCACATCTGTAAGCAGCGGACTGTCAGAATATAGTGACGGATCAATGACCATCTCTTCCGGGCCCATGAACGCATGGTGAATTTTACCCATCTCAACTGTGCTTTGTTCCTGCATTTCAACACTCCTTGCGAACATCATATATTAAAATCATGAAGGCATGCTTTACCTACTGCACGGTGAAATGCACAGACTGTTCCCATTTGTTAAGAAGTCCCCCATCTGCGTATAAAAAAACTCTAGAGCCTGTAGTAAGATATTGTTTTTAAAGAAAAATATAATTTTCAAAAACATAAAGAAAGGCCGTCTCCAAATCTGGAAACGGCCCTTAGAGGCAAAAAATTCCATCTCCCGCAGGCGGCAAAAATGACACCTGCCTGAATCAGGTAATCAGAAAAAATCAGAACCTGCGAAATGATCCTTCCCCGGAATATTTCGCCCTGATTCCGTCAACAACCTCACGGTGGGCCTTGAACGGATTCAATGGCTCAATTTTCTCGGCAATGGACTCAAGGCCGTGCTGGGGAAACCTTTCAAGATGCAGATTATAGCCCTTGATCATGAGATTTTCCAGATTCACGCTGTCCAGCACGTTATAAGCCAGCAGGGTTTCAAGGGCGCGATCATCACCGTTCATCTCATATTCATTCCAGAGCAGCACTGCGAAGTAACCGTCCAGCCCTTCAGCATCACCACGGTCCATGCCGAAGTAGCGTTCAATTCCTTTCAACCCTCCGGTAATTCCCAGAGAGCGGAAGACAAAACGCAGGTCGATATGAGCGGCTTCCACCTTGATACCGAAATATTTTTCTATAAACGGCACATCAAAACATTTGCCGTTAAAACTTACGATCAGCGGATAACGGGCGATCTCTTCTTCAAAATCGTACAGGTTCTTGCCCTGCACATACGTTTTGATTTCTTTCCCGTTCCAGAGGGCAATGGTGGTAATGTCACAGCTATGCGCATCGGTTCCGGTGGTTTCAATATCAATATAAGCAACATTATCCCGAAAGTGAGAATAAAGCCGCCACTGGTCGGAAGCAGGAAGACGGTCCGCAAACCAGTTGGCATCACTTTCCTCAAGCTTCTGCTTTGATTCACCGCATCCTTTTTCCAGTTCATTCATTTTTGCATCGGAAAGGGGCGTGGCAATTCCATCAAGAATGTCGTTCCAGTTGTTCACTCCAGCCTGCCAGATTTTGGCCTCTGTAGTACTTCCTATTCCTTTAAGATGACAAAAAGTTCTTTCGAGCATTTAAAAACAGCCCTGTTTTTCAAATAGTTAATTAAAAACGGACAAAAAGTCCTATGTACGGCTCCCGGCATAGCTTCCGGGATAATAACCCTACGTCAGGGAGAGGATTAGCCGTAATGCTCCTCTTAGTCCAGCAATTACGTAACATTGACATTATTCTGCCACTGACCATACATATATGAATGGTAAAAAGATTATCACTGTAAATAATAGCCGCTATGGGAAATTTGACAATGGAAAAAATCAATTTTCAATACATTCTTGACCTGATTCAATCGCAAGTAATTAATCCTGTTGAAAAATTTATCTCCACCCTGCCGCAGGAATCATTCTACCTGATTCTGGCGGCAGCAGGATTGATCGGACTTCTGGCGGCTGTTTTCGCATTTCTGCTCTTACGCCCCAAACCGCAAAAAAAACAAAAACCCCAAGGGCCGCAAAACTTTGTTCAATTCTTTCAGAGCAGCGGAACAATCATGGATATAGCCGCCGCAGGTCACCATGAAAATGTACTGGGCAGAGCGGTGCTGACCGCGGTAAAGCCCGATCGTATGCGCCTTGAAATAATTGAAGAAAGCGGTATCGCAAAACTTGGACCCACTGCAGAAATTATTCTCATGTTTCCCCCGGAACAGAGTGCCGCAGGAAAGGTCAATTCCTTCAGGTCGACCATAAGTTCCCTTGAATGCGACGAAGAAGGCTGCGGCAGGATGACCCTCACTCCTCCGGTCAAATTTTCCTTGGTAAAAAGACGCCGCCACAAACGGAAAAGAGTCATTGACCAGCAGTTTATCAGGGTCAAACTCTGGCGGGGCAAAGCAGACAGTGACGATACCTCATTTGTGGACCGCATCCCGGACCTTGCAGTGAATTCATACGATCCCCGCTCCACCGGACACGAAGATAATCAGGTCATCAATATCTCCAACGGGGGCATCGGGGTGGGTACATCCCCCACGCTGGTGGAATCAAAATTCAACATCAATGATGATGTACTGATCAGTATCTTCATGTTTAATTTCAGGCAGAAAGTATTCAAACCATACTGGTATGCCGGAAAAATCCGTTCCATTGAAAGCATGGACAGCCAAACCTGCCGAGTAGGTGTTGAGTTCACTGTCACCGGAAAGATGCGTGATGAAAATGAACAGAATATTGATTGGAAGGAAATGTAGCTAAAAGCCCAAAAATCCCCCACTGACTAAGTCAGCGGGGGATAATTGTACCGTTGTTACGCAAAAGGACAGTTTATGAATCGTTTTGCGATTTATCCAACCTTGTTAATGTAACGATTGGCAATCAAGGGGGTGCCGCGAACGGCATTGCCGTACCCCTTGAAGCGGGTACTTTCCTTCTTAACCCGCCCGATATCCTGTCTCAGGGATTCATGGAGTTTCTTGGCCTCCGATGTAAGCTGCCCTTGCAGGTTCTTGAGCTTGTTAAGCTTTTCCAAAATCTGGTCCAGACTCACACTCTCTTTTGTTTCCAGAGCCTGATCGGTGAGTACACCTCTCCTTTCTGCGGCGTCAAAAGCATCGTCCACTTCGCCCGCCACCAGAAATCTCAACTCTTCGTATCCGATTTCAAGAGCCTGATCCAGAAGTTCCAAGGTTTCGGCCATAACAGTCTACCTCTTGGCTACCTCCCTGAGATCCTCGCGAATGATGGAGATAACATTCTTCCATTTTTCAACGGAAGGCAGGAATTCATATTCGAGCAAATCAGCCAGCAAAATCCAGTCCTCGTTTTCAAGGACTTCGGTCATTTCAGTGAAAAGACCGGAAAAATCTTCCACTACCTTTTCAAAATCGTCATGCTGCTTGATGGCGAACTGGTCACGCAGGTTGCCGACCATGCCGAGGAAATCCCTGATCACATCAAGAAGATCCTGATAAAGTTCAAGGGCTTCAGCATCATCTGCCTGCCTGAAAAGCTCTGCAACCTGCTTGCCGCCGCCGGCCATGATATTCACGACCTTGTAGAGTTCAAGGGTGATAGCACTGGCCATTTCAACTGCGGAAGCACTAACGATTTCAAGGCTTTCGATTTCGGAAGTCTCAATATCTTCCGACTGGTTGGGGTAAATTTCACTGAAAGGTTCATCATTGACCTTAACGTCGGTCACAATGCGGTCTTCAAGGTGTCCGGATTCCAGCACCTTATCAAAAACCTGCTCAAGATTTTCAAAGCTTCTGATATCGAAATCAGTTTTGGTTCCATCAATAACGATCATAGTGACTCTCCTCCTAAATTAGGTACGTAATTTTTTCCGGTTGGTCCGGTACGCCCTAGATAATACAAGAGTCATGCCAACCTTATTCAACAGAAACTGACATACCACCGATCAAATCCATATACCGGGACAGCTGCTCCATTACCCCATCCATATTTTCATGGGCTCTGGACTCGATCATCCACATGGAAGAAAGAACTGAAAGCTCAGGACAAGATGACAAAATATCCTGTATTTTCTGCAAATTAGCTAAAAATTTTATTTTTATGGCTTCAATAGGATCAGCCTTAAGAATCATCGCCTGCTTGCTGAGCAGAAAGAGCACATCCCGGCTGCTGTTAAGCGTGCTGAGCAATCTGGACCGGAGATCGGAGGAAAGCTCTATTCGGGGAAGGTCAGCAGCGGCAATATCTTCTCCGTCAAGAAAACGACGGTAAAGTTCACGCTGCAAAAGAATCCATTTATGACGATCACTCTGCTCATGCCCGGAAAGTGAACTTAGGGAAATAAAACCAAGTCCATCACGCCCGGTAAGGTAAGCGCGTACTTCCCTGTTTTCAATCCGCCCCCACTTCCCGCTATCAATAAACGATGAAGCTGCTTCAAAAACAGCATCCGGCGCAACTTCCTGTCGGCAAATATTATCGTAAACGCATTTCTGTCCGAAAGGGCAGGGATGACAATCCAGGTCCGGCTCAAAGCAACACAGGTTTTCGGCTGCCGGGCCGGTATCCCACGGCTGGGCAGTAGCCAAAAAGATAGCAGCCAACGGAGTTCCAACCCCGGCGGCAAGATGCATGGTTCCGGTATCGTTGGTCACCAGCAGATCCAGACGGCGCAGCACAGCGGCAAGCTCAGGCAGGGAAGTTCCGCCCATAAGGTTGACGGACGGAAATTCAGCTCTCTCAAGAATACGCTCCCCCAGTCCTCTTTCACTTTCAGCCCCCAGCAGCACCGGAACCCGGCGCTTTTCCTTCCACAATCTGCGTCCAAGTTCCCTGAAATGATCCACTGGCCAGCGTCTGCGGTCCTCACTGGCTCCGGGCTGAAATCCTACGAACCCTTTGGCTCCTGGCGCGGGGTTTTCCAACAACTTCAGGGCCGCAACCTTCATTTCCGGGGAAGGCTCTGCCAGCTCAAACGGTGCGGGGTTGTCTATACCCGCAACCTTGCTGAACAGATCAACCACATTGAACGGGCTGGACCCGCGATTGGAAGAAGCCATTTGCAGGAACCCGGCCCAGCGTGAGGTATCAGCATTAAAGCCGAATTCGTCCATGGCGAAACCGCGCACCTCACGCCCTTTGCTTAATCTGAGGGCTATTAATCTTGATGAAACGGACGGAGTCAGGTTTATGACCAGAGCAGGATCAAAGGAATCTTCTATTTCAGCGCAATATGATTCAAAAAGATTAACGGCATCGCGCCAGTCCCGGTCAATGGCTGCCAGCAGGGATGATCCGGGCAGAGGGAAAGTCTTTGCCACATTGCGCAGCAGCTGCGTTGTACCGGCAAAATTTTTCAAACACATGACCCCCACTTCATAGCCCTGTTCTGCTAAAGCAGTAATTACAGGCTGGGTCTGGAGCAGGTCCCCGAAACGGGTGAGATTGATAACTAACGCTTTCATGGAAGATGCCTCCGGCGGCCCTTCGGGGACCAGAGAACCTTTTTTTGGAAAAAAAGGTTCTCTGGACTCTCCAAAAAAACTTTTAATAGGGCTTCGCCGCTTCGTATGGTTAATTTGTATTTTTTTAAGTATATACCGTAACTCTGAAGACAATGCTACTCACAGCAAACGGTATCTTTTTCGGGTAAACGGCACGAACTTTCCGCCAAACGGTTTTTAATTCCGTTGAGTGATTTTCTTCCACCGTTTATCGAAAACCATGTGCATGCAATCTTAAAAATGTATATAACACTAGACATCCGGTAAAAATTTTCTGCTGACACATGCACTTTAAAAAAAGACCTCAGGAGGCCACCTTATGACTGAAGAACAAAAAATTGAAAGTCTCTCCAAAGAAAACAGGCTCTTTAATCCTCCTACCAATTTCCCCGGCGCATGCGTGAAAAGCCTTGAAGAATACAAGGCTATTTACGACCGTTCCATCAACGACATGGAAGGTTTCTGGGCCGAACGTGCCGACGAGCTGCTCACCTGGGACAAGAAGTGGGACAATGTTCTTGATTACGATTTCGACAAACCGGAAGTTAAATGGTTTGAAGGCGGCAAACTCAACGCCTCCGCCAACTGCCTTGACCGCCACATTGAAAATGGTCGCCGCAACAAAGCCGCCCTCATCTGGCAGGGCGAAGAAGATCATGAAGTAAAAGTCTACACCTACGATATGCTGCACCGCGAGGTATGCCGCTTTGCCAACGTGCTCAAAAAACTGGGCGTGCAAAAAGGTGACCGCGTATCCATTTACCTGCCCATGATCCCGGAACTGGCTATCGCCATGCTGGCATGTACCCGCATCGGCGCACCCCACTCCATCATTTTCGCAGGCTTCAGCTCCAACAGCCTGCGTGACCGCATCAACGACTGCGGCGCAAAAGTTCACATCACCGGAGACGGCGTTCTGCGCGGCGGAAGAAAAATCCCGCTCAAACCCAACTCCGATGAAGCTCTCAAAGAGTGCCCTTCTGTTGAACAGTGCGTTGTTGTTCCCAGAGCAAACAATGAAATTGAAATGGTCGAAGGCCGTGACCGTCTCTGGTCCGACCTCATGGAAGACCCGGAAATTACCGACAACTGCCCCTACGAACTGATGGATTCCGAAGATCCGCTCTTCATCCTCTACACTTCCGGCAGTACCGGAAAGCCCAAAGGTGTTTTTCACACCACCGGCGGCTACATGACCTACGCCGCCCACACCTGCCAGTGGGTATTCGACCTTAAAGATGATGACGTGCACTGGTGCACCGCCGATATCGGCTGGGTAACCGGACATTCCTACATTGTTTATGGACCGCTCGCCCTTGGAGCCACCAGCGTCATGTTTGAATCCGTACCCACCTACCCGGACCCGGCAAGATTCTGGCAGGTCTGCGAAAAATTTCGGGTAAATATCTTCTACACCGCGCCCACTGCCATCCGCGCCCTCATGAAGGAAGGCGACCAGTGGACCAAGAAATACGATCTCTCCAGCCTGCGCATTCTCGGCACGGTCGGTGAGCCCATCAACCCTGAAGCATGGATGTGGTACCACGAAAATATCGGTGCCGAGAAACTGCCCATCGTTGACACATGGTGGCAGACGGAAACAGGCGGACATGTCCTTTCCCCGCTGCCCTACGCCACCCCGCTCAAGCCCGGCTCGGCAACCCTCCCGCTGCCCGGCATTGATGCGGCAATTGTGGACCGCCACGGCGATGAAGTCGGTCCCAACGAAGGCGGTTTCCTCGTAATCCGTAAACCGTGGCCCGGTATGCTGCGCGGAGTCTGGGGTGCCCCTGAAAGGTACAAAAAACAGTACTTTGAAGGATTCCCCGGAACATACGAATCCGGCGATGGAGCACGCAGAGACGAAGATGGGTACTTCTGGATCATGGGCCGTGTGGACGATGTAATCAACGTTTCCGGTCACAGACTGGGAACCGCTGAAATCGAATCCGCACTGGTTTCCCACCCGGCAACCTCCGAGGCAGCTGTCGTAGGTATGCCTCACGAGGTTAAGGGCCAGACCATTTACGCTTACGTGACCCTCAAGGCCGAATACGACGAGGATGATGACCTGATCAAGGAACTGCGTATGCATGTTCGTAAGGAAATCGGTCCTCTGGCAGCACCGGAAGTGATCCAGTTCGCTCCCTCCCTGCCTAAGACCCGTAGCGGTAAGATCATGCGCCGTATCCTGCGCAAGATTGTAGAAGGCGATACTTCGAACCTCGGCGACACTTCGACACTGGCTGATCCTTCAGTAGTGACCGATCTCATCGAAGGTTATGAAGAAATAATGAATCCATAAGTATGGCAAAGGGTTGCCCGGAAGTCTCCCGGTTCCAGATTAGAACCGGGAGATAGTTCAGCAGCTCGATGCATACCGGATGAGACCGGGATATACGGAATATGTTTCTATCTATTTTGGAAGGTGGCTATGGAAACATCGTGTATTCCGGTCTATTTTTTCCTTCCCCCTAAGGGCAGAGTTTCCACCTCAAAGCCACTCTTTCTATTGATTATAAGATCAGCCACTTCTTGATATTGATTCTTATAACCCCATCCATTACCCCTCCTTTATTTAAGGCAACAGGACAAATTCCACATTATATTCCAACCCCAAAATAATATTAAGGCTCGCACTAAAAACATACCTTTTTACTCGGCTATAAGCAAACCAAGCTCCATATATTAGATGTTACACAGCCGACAATCTACTGCCATTGACCTTCCCCTTGAGGTCAAAGCTATGCTGTATGCAGGATTAAAAAATTGTATTGCGCGATACAATTCTTTTGAGGTTGTTTTACTATTTTACCAAGGGAAGTTTATGAGACAAGATTTAAAAAAAAAGCATTCAGCACTGAGCGTGCTGCTCACAGCAATGCTGACACTTTTCTTCTGCGCCACAGCTCAGGCTGACGTAAAAATCATCACCGGCCCGACACCTATCCCCGCAGGGGAATGTATCGGAGCTGAAGATATTACCCTCCGGAACGACTATCTTGCTGTCACCTTCGGAGTAACCACTCCCGGCCCCTGGGGAGTTCCCAGCGGCGGTATTATTGACGGCGCGGTCATTCGTGACGGCCAGTATGAAATGGATCACATCGCCCTGATGGACTTCATTCCCAACAACTGGTCCAGCTGGCCCAACACCTACCAGAAAATCGAAGTGGTCAAAAACACCCCCGAAGAAGGCGTCATCAAGGTTACCCGCGATTGGGAAAAAACCACCATCCAGACTGTTTATACCCTGAAAAAAGGCGGACACAGGATTCAGGCCGAGACCACAATGGTCAACGATGATTCCAAGCCCTACGACGGTCTGCTTTCCGGTTACGTTCTCTGGCCCGAAGGCGGATTCGCCATGCAGACTCCGGGCACTGAAGGAATGAAAAAAGGCGACATCAAAGGCAAAGCTCTCGGTGACTGGGTTGTCCACTACAATGACAACTGGTCCATCGGCCTGCACGCTCCCTACGTTGATTTCATCAACTACAACGCAAAAGACATGTATACCGCGCACGACCTGAAAGTGAACGGCAAAAAAGAATTCCCCGGCTGGCTTGAAATCCATGCAGATGGCGATATCTCCCCGCTGGTTGAATTCGAAACCGAGCGCAAAGGTCTTGAGTCCGCAGTACTAAGCGGCAAGGTTGCCACCAAAGACGGCAAGACAATGAATGATCCTGTTGTGATCATTGAAAAAAACGGAAAACCCTACACTTGGACCATCGGCAACGCAGGCACCTACAGCGTAACTCTTCCTGTAGGCAAATACACCGCATATGCCGCTGGCAAAAGCTATGCTTCCAGCAGCAAAAAGAAAGTCACCCTCAAGTCCGGTAAACAGACCAAGTGCAACTTCAGCGACATGAGATATCCGGGTGAAATCAACTTCACCGTGGTAGAAAAAAACAGCGGCATGCCCATTGATGCCCGCATCACCATCGAAGAAGGCGAAAGCCCGCTGGTAAAATTCCTCGGTCAGCAGACTTTCTTCACAGAGCTGAATAAAGCAGGTCAGATCAAGCTTCCTTTCGGTCCCGGCAAATATGTATTCAAAGTTGCTTCCGGAGAATCCTTTCTCTCCAAAGCAGAAAAAGTAGCAGCAACCGTTAAATCCGGCGACAAAAGCAACGTCAAAGTTGAAATTGAAACCGTGACCCACCCCGAGTCCAAAAACTGGTATTCCGCAGATATGCATCATCACTCCGACCTCGTGGACGGTGTGACCGCTCCCGAATACCTGGTCCGCTCCCAGCTGGCAGCACGCCTGAACTTCACCCTGGTCAGTGACCATGATCTCGTTAACCGCCACTACGATGTCTTGAAGCTCAGCAAAATCCGCGGATTCGAGTTCATCCCGTCCATCGAACTCTCTCCGGACTGGTCACACTTCGGTGCATTTCCCCTTGAAATAGGACAGGAACTGACTGTTAAGCCCGGAACAGCCACCGTGCAGGAACTCTTCGCCGATGCCCGCAGCATGGGTGCAACCGCACTTGCTGCTAACCACCCCTACATTCCCTACGGTTACTTCTACGCTCTTGATAACGGTAAGGTTCCCGGCGGTTTCGATCCCAACTTCGATCTCGTGGAACTCAACATCGCAGGACATGTGGAAAAAACCATAGCCCGCATGCAGGACCTTTGGGCTAAAGGTGCCAAGTACTACCTCAGTGCCGGAACCGACACCCACGATGTCTGGAACGAAATCAGCGGCGATATTCGTATGTTCGCCCACATTGACGGTGCACAGACTCCCGACAACTTCGTAAATTCGCTTCTCGCCGGTAGTGCATATGCCTCCACCGGACCGCTGCTCTTCCCCGAAGTAATGTTTGGTAGCACCGTGAAGGCTGTCGAAGGTGAAAAAGTTGTTGTAAACTTCACCGCACAGGCCGTTAACGGTCTCAAAGAAGTTCAGCTCTTCAGCCGTGGCAAAGTTGTCGACTCCGTAAAATTCGGCGACAAGCCCGTAACCCGTGACTTCTCCCTGTCTTTCAAGGCAATGGAGGACAGCTACTACTCAATCGTTGTTGTAGACACCAAAGATAGAAAAGCCTGGTCCAACCCGGTTTGGATTGATGTTGTAACCTACGGCAAGACTCCTGAAACAATCGCTAAAATGAAATAATTACAGCAGGCCGGGGAAGCCTCACTCCCCGGCCTGTATCCCTCCCCCGCATTTCTTTTCGCCAGTTTATTTCTCCCGCTTGCAAATCCACCCCATATTGATATTATGAGTAATAATATTCTCAATATATTTGATTAAAGGAGCGAGTGATGCGGCGAGAGATAAAACAGATATTCTATGGCGAACCTGTTCATGAAGGTGCCGGGGTAAAACTGCACCGGGCCTTCGGCTATTTTGAAGCCTCCCTTTTCGACCCTTTCCTCATGCTCGACGACTTCCGTTCGGACAATCCCGAAGATTATTTAAAAGGATTCCCGTGGCATCCACACCGGGGCATTGAAACCATCACCTACCTATTAAAAGGAGATGTGGAACACGGGGACAGCCTCGGCAATACAGCTGTAACCAAGGCTGGAAGTGTGCAATGGATGACCGCAGGCAGTGGAATAATCCATCAGGAAATGCCCAAAGGAGACGATGACGGCTCCATGCACGGATTCCAGCTCTGGGCAAATTTAAGTTCCGAAAACAAAATGATTGATCCCGAATACCGAGAAATCCAATCCGAAGAAATCCCGGTTGTTAAGCGCGAAGACGGCAGCAGCATCAAGGTAATTGCCGGAAAAGTAGACCATATCCAAGGCCCGGCAAGAGGAATCGGCATAGATCCGCAATATCTGGACGTGACCGTTCCCGCAGGGCTTGAATTTATCCATCCCACCACACGCGGCTACACCGCATTCATTTACGTTACCGCAGGAAAAGGAACCGTTAATGGACAAAAAGTAGAAAACCGCTCGCTGGTTCTCTTTGAAGATGGAGATGAACTGGCGATCAATGCAGGCGAAACCCCGCTCAGTTTCCTGTTGCTGGCCGGGAAGCCCATTAATGAGATGATCTACTGGCGCGGCCCCATTGTCATGCATACCGCAGAAGAGCTGAAAAAAGCTTTTCAGGAGTATGAGGAAGGGAGTTTCATTAAGCACCCAAAACCATAAACGGACAAATATGCAGGACGGACGGCAAATAACCGGACAAAGAGACAAAAGACAACAACGATCTTCCCGTTCACCGAAAATAGAATGCACCAAAACCCCAGCCATGCTTTTATGGCAGCACGGATAAGGATAACAGCAGAAAAAGGACCCGGATTCGAAAACACAGAAAAAAGATCAACTTCAACATCGGGGGAAAAATGAGCGAAACAAAAGTAATGAACAGATGGTTTGCCGTAGCAGGAGCGGTGCTCATGCAATTGGCTCTGGGCGCAATCTACGCATGGTCGGTATTCACCCCCTCACTCATTGAGGCCGGATGGAGCAAGTTTCAGACTCAGGTTGTTTTTTCCATCGGGCTGGTCAGTTTTGCTATTTCCATGGTCTGGGCCGGAAAAAAACTTGCCAAGTGGGGGCCCATGAAACTTTCCTTTCTCAGTGCTCTCGTACTGGGAGCGGGTTATGCCCTTGCCGGGCTTGTGGGCGGAACAAACTTTACCGCCCTTTGTCTGTTCATCGGTCTCATCGGTGGTGCCGGGATCGGCCTCGGCTACGTGGTTCCCATTGCCGTGGGCATGCGCTGGTTTCCCGATAAAAAAGGATTCATCACCGGATTGGCTGTTGCCGGGTTCGGCTTCGGGGCCATGGCCTGGGTCAAGCTGGCCGGGGCATGGGGTAACCTGATCGGAACAATCGGTCTTTCTTCCACCTTTTCACTTTACGGCCTGCTCTTCTGTTTGATGATCGCAGCGGGCGGATTCTGGATGCGCTTTCCCCCGGAAGGCTGGGCACCCGAAGGCTACCATCCTGAAACAAACGCTGATGCAGCAAGTGATGCTGAAGAGGAAAACTTCAGCACAGCCGAAATGCTCAAAACTCCGCAATTCTTTCTCATTTTTGCCACTTTCACCTTCAGTGCCGCAGCCGGACTCATGTCCATCGGGCTGATGAAACTCTACCCCATGGAAGCCTTGCAGGCATCCGGTCACAGCGTAGCAGAAGCCAGTGCCATAGCCGGAACCGCCATGGCTGTCTTTTTCAGCCTCGCCAACGGGCTGGGTCGTATCATCTGGGGAACCTTAAGTGACAAGCTGGGCCGCAAACGTTCCATCCTGCTCATGACCGCCATTCAGGGCGCAACCCTGCTGGCATTTACCTCCATGGCCGGGAACACCTTCCTGCTCTACGTGGGAGCGACCATCATCGGCTTCAACTTCGGCGGCAACTTCGCCCTCTTCCCAACCATCACAGCCGACACCTTCGGTACCAAGAGCGTGGGCCAGAATTATCCCTACATATTCCTCGCTTACGGAGCAGGCGGCATCGGCGGCCCCATGCTCGGAGGAGTACTCGGCGATATGGGTAACTTCCCGCTGGCCTTCACCATCTGCGGTGTATGCTGCTTCATCGGAGCAGCGGCAATATTCATGCTCAAAAAGCCCCACCGGAGCTTAAACGCCAGCCCGGAGACAACCGGCTAGCAACTTTTCATCAGGGTATTGAGAACATCTCATCTCTGAAGAAACTCCTAACGGAAGCTTAGCTCATTTAACTTCCGTACCCCCTAAAAACTCCCCGCCCGGTGCATGTGCATCGCTGCGGGGAGTTTTTGTTTTTTACGGACTCCCTCTATTGAACTTCCCCCCCGAACCGCATACCATCCGACATCACTCATCCAAAAGGAGCCACCCCATGCCGAAATCCCGCTGCCAATGGGCAAAACACGAACTCGAAATAGCCTATCACGACACAGAATGGGGAGTCCCTCTGCATGACGATCAGGGCCACTTTGAATTTCTCATTCTGGAAGGCGCGCAGGCCGGACTCTCATGGCTGACAGTGCTTAAGAAACGGGAAAATTACCGCGCAGCCTTTGCTGATTTCGATCCTGAAATCGTTGCCCGCTTCACCGAAGAGGATCTTGAACGGTTGCGTCAAAACGAGGGAATCATCCGCAACAAGCTCAAAATCAACTCGGCTGTGCGCAATGCCCGTGCCTTTCTGGATATTCAAAGAGAATTCGGCAGCTTTGACAGCTACATCTGGCAGTTCACTGAAGGTCAGACAATTCAGAACAATTGGAAATCACCTGAAGAGGTCCCTGCCAAAACAAAAGAAGCGGAAGCCATGAGCAAGGATTTAAAAAAAAGAGGATTCAATTTCGTGGGACCGACAATCTGCTACGCCTACATGCAGGCAACCGGAATGGTTAACGATCATCTGGTCAGTTGCTTTCGGCACAAAGACCTGCTCGATGCTGGATAAGATGCACGGAAACATAGCTTTCAAATTTACAATTACCATGCGCCTCAAGCCTTGACACACCTCCATTCAGGCACTAATTCTTACGAGTTGCCCATAAGCGCAACCCAAGTGAACCGGAACCGGATTTTATAAACCCGTCCGGTCTTTTTTTTCTAATGAAATTTTAACAGGCAACGCGCCCGAAACGAGGCCGGCCTGATAAGGAGAATTAAAGATGGCTTACGATGTAAAACTTTTCAAGCTTATCAACGGCGACATGGTTATCGGTAAATGGGACGAAGAAAACAACCAGATTAAAGATCCCGCAGTACTCCAGACCGTTCCCGCGCAGCAGGGTGTACAGATGATGATTCTGCCCTTCGGTTACCCCTTTGATAACGAAATCGAAGGTGAAATCGAAGGCCGTCACATTCTCTACACCTACCAGAACTGCCCCGAAGACGTTTCTACCAAGTACCTCGAAGCTTCCAGCAACCTGACTCTCTCTTCCGGCGGTCTCGGCGGCATGGGTGCAGGCATGGGCGGCGGAAATGTATCTGATATTTCTGAACTTCTGAAGAAATAGTTGATACGCTTCGCGTTTTTAAAAATAAATTGATTTCGCCTCCGGCGGCTCAAACCCTTTGAAAAGGGTTTAAGAATCCCAAACTTTTTTAGTAAAGCTTCGCCCCTCGTATTCAAAGACCGTCTTAGTGTGCTACCTGCGAAGCATAACTAAAACGTCTTTTGGGAAGAGGGGATGGGGTCTGGGGAAGGGGAGAAACCCTTTTGGGCGTTAGCAAAAGGGTTTCTCCCCTTCCCCAGCCGCCGGAGGCATACTCTATAGGATTTAAGTTTTGAAAAAGCTGCTTCCTCTTTTGCCCCGTCCTACCCGTTATCTGGGTTCGGAATGGGGTTCCGTCCACAAGGACCCCGCTAAGGTCAAGGCGCATATCGCCATCGGTTTTCCCGATCTTTATGAAATTGGTATGTCCTACCTTGGACAGAAAATTCTTTATGAGATCGTCAACCAGCATGAAGATTTCTACGCCGAGCGTGCCTACACTCCCTGCGAAGAAACAGCCGAAATCATGCGTGAACACGGCGAACTGCTGGCTACCCTTGAAAGCGACACCCCGCTGAAAGATGTGGACGCGCTGGGCATCAGCCTGACCCATGAGCTGTGCTACACTAATGTGCTCTTCATGCTCGACCTTTCCGGTATACCGTTCAAATCCGCGGACCGCGACGATTCATGTCCGCTGGTCATCGGCGGTGGCGGAGCCTGCTTCAACGCTGAACCTGTAGCTGATTTCTTTGATGTAATCATGCTCGGTGACGGTGAAGAATCAATCGTCAAAGTCATGGAAATCATTGCCGAGTGCAAAGAGCAGGGCCAAGGCCGTAAAGCGCGCCTTGAAAAACTTGCAGAGCTGCCCGGAATTTACATTCCTGAATTTTTCGATCCTGAGAATCCCGGCGATTTCTTTGTGGAAAAAGCGGTGGTGGAAGATTTCGAACCTATCCCCTTTCCCAAAGAACAGATCCTCCCTTACGGTCAGGTTGTCCATGACCGTCTGACCATGGAAATTGCCCGTGGCTGCACACGCGGCTGCCGTTTCTGTCAGGCCGGGATCATTTATCGCCCAGTCCGCGAACGTACCCCGGAAACCCTGACCAAAGTCCTCATGGAAGGGCTTGAGGAAACCGGATACGAAGAGACCTCTTTTCTCTCACTCAGTACCGGAGATTACTCCGCACTGGATACTCTCTTCGCCCAGTCCTTCGATAACTGCGCAGCCGAGCAGATCTCAATTTCACTGCCTTCCCTGCGTGTCGGTTCCCTTTCTGAACCGATCATGGAGCGTATCGCCACCATCCGTCGCACCGGTGCAACCCTTGCACCCGAAGCCGGAAGCCAGCGCATGCGTGATGTCATCAACAAAGGCATCACCGAAGAAGCTCTGCTGGACCACGCGCTCATGCTTTATGAAAACGGATGGCAGAACATCAAACTCTATTTCATGATCGGTCTGCCCACCGAAACTTTCGAAGACCTTGATGCCATTGTTGATCTTTGCGTCAAAGTTCGCGACGTGGCTGGCAGGCACATTAAGAAGCTGAACATTACCGCTGCGGTTTCGCCTTTCGTGCCCAAGCCGCATACCCCCTTCCAGTGGGAACGCCAGATTTCACTTGAGGAAATCGGAGAAAGTCTGGACTACATGCGCGAAAAATTCAGCAAACAGAAACGCATCAATATGAAATCCCACATCCCGCGCATGACCTTCCTCGAAGGAATTTTCTCCCGCGGTGACCGTAGACTCGCCCCTGTAGTTGAACGGGTTTACGAAAAAGGTGCCCTCTTCTCCAGTTGGAAGGACCACTTCAAACTGGAGCCTTTCCTTGAGGCCATGGAAGAAGAAGGACTTGATCCTCTTGAATTTACCGGAGCACGGGAACACGATGCCCGTTTGCCATGGGATCACCTCTCTGCCGGAGTCAGCAAACGATTCCTGCTCGCGGAACTGAAGCGCGGTATTTCTGAGAAGATTACCGGAGACTGCCGTTACGAAGAATGCCGCAACTGTGGAGTCTGTAACTTTGACGGACGCAAATCTCTACTTGAAAAGCAGGCTGAAACAATGGACCTGCGTCCCAAAATGGTATTTGAAAGCCGCGACCAGACCGGGGATGTTCCTGATTTCGTACAAGAAGAAAAACCGGACCTCGGCATAAAAGGTAGCCACTTCAGGCTCTGGTACACCAAAACCGGAACTTCGGCCTACCTTTCGCAGCTTGACCTGCAACCGGTCATTGAACGCGCCATGCGCCGGGCCGAACTGCCGCTGACCTTCTCGCAGGGATTCCACCCCATGCCGCGTATGTCCTTCGGGCGTGCACTGCCTGTTGGCGTGGAAAGCATGAAAGAATGGATGAACATCATGCTGCGCACAGAAATCGGAGCACAGGATCTGGTGGACCGCCTCAACAAACAAATGCCCATAGGCATGAAAATTGTGGGTGCTGACCCGCTAAGTCTGTCCAAAAAGCAAGCCCACCCGGAAGTGGAAGATTTAACCCTGATCTTCACCTGTTCCGATGAAGAAGCACAAGACAAAATGGACCGCATGCGCGAATATGCCCAGTCGGATGAATACATTGTTTCCCACACCACCAAGAAAAAGGTGAAGGAAAAAAACATCCGCCCCATGCTGGTCAAATTCGAAGAAATAAATGAACGGACCCTGAAGATGACCTTTGACTGGACAACATTATATATGAGTCCGGTCAAGATGATCGCCGCCATCTGTCCCGGCACAACGCTGCTGGACTTTGATCTGATTAAGACGGATCAGCGGTTTGAGTAAAAAAGCCTCCGGCGGGTCTGCCGACGACCTTAAACCCTTTTTGTAAAAAGGGTTTAAGAATCCCAAAAACTTTTGGCAGGGCTTCGCCAATTTACCAAAATCAAAAACCCCGCAGTATTTATTTATACTGCGGGGTTTAATTTTACCCTCTTAGCAAGCTAGATGCGAATCTTATCGAAAAGTTTTGAAAGGAGAGTCCAGAGAGGAAAACTTTTCCAAAAGTTTACCTTTCTGGCCCCCGGAGGGAAATTACCACTCAAAAAAAGGCGGGCCGTCCTCGGTTATATCCAAATTGATAACCTTGTAGGCATCGCGGGTTTTCTCCCCGGACCTCTTAATATTAATGATAACCGGGTCCGAACCCAGCCCCACAGTGGTGAACTCAAACCGCCAACGTCCGAAATCACCCATCAGACCGGAATCAGGCTTAATGATCTTGAACTTATCCAGACTGACCATTGCCGGGTTAAAGGAAACTCCGTCAAACTGATACCCGCCTGATCCGGGATTACGCATTTCGAAAGCAAGCTGTTCCCCAGGCATCAGCCCAAGGCTTATTTCATGCTTTCCATCCATGTCATACTCGGTAATCGAGTCGGCAAAAGGATTCAGGGATGCGCATCCGCTAATAATAAAAGTCATAAAAAACAGGATCAACAGCCGATTATACGAATTATATTTTTTTATTTTCATAAATTCTGCATTTTTATGTGCCCATTTTGACACTAAAGTTAATAAAATATTTTTCCTAAAACATTTCAACACGTTAACAATTTGAGAAAAAACTGATTCAAGTGTAATAATATTAACCGCATACGGCAAGGGGAAGCCGTACGCTTTAACTGTTTTACCAGTTATAATACTCATTTCGATGTGCGTCTAACTCAGGAATGTTCCTGAAATCCCGGACGCTTGGTGCTTTTATTACTGTTTTTACCCTTTCTAAGGAGTGTGAGGATGAAACGTTTATTACTGTTTCTTGCGCTTGTTGCTATTCTGAGTCTCGGACTTGCCGGATGCAGCGCGGAAAAAAAAGAAGAGGCCCCAGCCAAAAAGGAAACTACTGAAACAGCTCCCGCTGCTGCCGGTAAAACCCTTAAACTGGCTATGGATGCCGACCCTGTCTCTCTCGACCCTCATGTGCAGCTTTCCGGTGGTATGCTTCAATACTCCCACATGGTTTTCGATCCTCTTGTACGCTGGGCCAAAGACGGTTCCTTCGAACCCCGCCTTGCTGAATCATGGGAACGTATCGATGACAAAACCATGCGCTTTCACCTGCGCAAAGGTGTAAAATTTCACTCCGGCAATCCCTTCACCGCTGAAGACGTTGTCTGGACCATCAACCGCCTTAAAACAAGTGCCGACTACAAGGGTCTGTTCGAACCCTTCCTGCCTGCAAAAGCAGTTGACGCCAACACCGTTGATGTCATCACCAAAGAGCCTTACGGCCTGCTTCTGAACATGGCAACCTACATCTTCCCCATGGACAGCAAGTTCTACTCCGGTAAAGACGAATCCGGCCAGCCTAAAGACGCTATCGTCAAGACCGGTCCTTCCTTTGCCAACGTGAACGAGTCCGGTACCGGTAAATACACTGTTGCTGAACGTGAACAGGGCGTCCGTGTCGTCTTCAAAGCTTTCCCCGAATACTGGGATAAAGCAGGTAACGTAGACACCATCATCCTGACCCCCATTAAAAACGACGCTACCCGCGTGGCAGCACTGCTTTCCGGCGATGTTGATTTCATCATGCCCGTTCCCCCGCAGGACCTGAAGCGTGTTAAATCCACCGAAGGCCTCCAGCTGGTAACCATGTCCGGTTCCCGCATCATCACCTTCCAGCTGAACCAGAAACGCCAGAAGCCTTTCCAGAACCCCAAAGTTCGTCAGGCCATCGTATACGCTACTGATAACACCGGTATCGTTAATAAAGTAATGAAAGGCTTCGCTACTGTTGCCTGCCAGCAGGGCCCCGAAGGTTTCGCAGGTTACAATGCTGAACTCAAACCCCGCTACGACCTTGAAAAAGCTAAACAGCTCATGAAGGAAGCAGGCTACGAAAACGGTTTCGAGTGCACCATGATCGCACCCAACAACCGCTACGTTAACGATGAAAAAATCGCGGAAGCATTTGTTTCCATGCTCGGCAAAATCGGCATCAAGGTTAACCTGAAGACCATGCCTAAAGCCCAGTACTGGGATCAGTTCGACGCACAGGTTGCAGACATCCAGATGATCGGCTGGCATCCTGACACCGAAGATTCCGCTAACTACACTGAGTTCCTGCTCATGTGCATCAACAAGGAAACCGGTTACGGCCAGTACAACAGCGGTAACTACTGCAACCAGGAAGTTGATTCCCTCGTGATCGGCTCCCAGACTGAAACCGACCTGACCAAGCGCAACGCAATGCTCCAGAAAGTAGAAAAAATTCTCTACGACGAAGCTGCATTCGTACCCCTGCACTGGCAGAACCTGTCCTGGGCTTCCAAGACTGGTATGAATACCGAAGAGATTTGCAACGTTCAGAACTTCCCCTACTTCGGCGATCTCGTCATCAAGTAGCGGAGATTACTGCATAAAACTATTATCAAAGGGAACTCCGATTCGGGGTTCCCTTTGATGCGTCTGAAACACAAATTTTCATAAAAGAATTAATCTCTTAATAGGGATTCCAAAGGGATCTGTTCCTTTGGCCGCCGGAGGCGAAATCAACTCGTCAACAGCGCGAAGCGCCTCAACTGTTTGCCGTCTGGAGTTAATTAAAAAATGTTTGCTTTTATAGTCCGAAGGATCGCGCAGGCGATCATTGTAATGCTGATTATCAGCTTCATCGGCTTTGCCATCAAGCAGAGCTTCGGTGACCCGGTGCGCGAGATTACGGGAGTTTCCGTATCTGCTGCTGAAAGGGAAAAAATCAGGGACGAACTGGGACTCAATGATCCGTTCATGGTCCAGTTCGGCCGCTTCATGCAGGGAGCGGTCAAGGGCGATATCGGAAGATCATTCTTCTACAAAAAATCCGCTCTCGAAGTAATCCTGAGCAAGGCTCCCGCCACCCTTGAACTGGTTATGTGTTCCGCCCTGATCATCGTAATTTTTTCCATACCGCTGGGCATTTATTCCGCTATCAGGCCAAAAGCCCTGTTCTCGCGGTTTGTCATGGGCGGGTCCATTGTCGGGGTATCCATCCCGGTATTCCTGACCGCCATTCTCATGATTTATATTTTTTCGGTGGAGCTGCACTGGCTTCCATCTTACGGCCGTGGGGAAACAGTTAATATCGGCGGCTGGCGCACAGGATTTTTAACTGTAGACGGCTGGCGGCATCTGATTATGCCTTCCATCGCACTCTCTTCCATCATGCTCCCGCTTTTTATTCGGCTCATCCGTTCCGAAATGATGGAAGTCCTTGAAAACGACTACATCAAATATGCTTGGGCCAAAGGCTTGATGCCCAAACGGGTCTGGATAGTTCACGCCTTCAAGAACACCCTGCTCCCGGTTATCACCGTGGGAGGTGTACAGCTTGGAACAATGATCGCCTTCACCATCCTCACTGAGACAGTATTCCAGTGGCAGGGAATGGGCTTCATGTTCATTGAGGCTGTGGAACGCGGCGATGCTCCGCTTATGGTGGCCTACCTCGTTGTGGTTGGACTCATCTTTGTTGTTGTTAACACGGTGGTTGACGTAATCTACGGACTGGTCAACCCGCAAGTCAGAATAACGGGGCAAAAATAAATGAAAACCAGATCACGCTGGCAGAGATTCAAAGAATCATATTTTCTGCACGACTTTCTGCACGACAAAGTTGCCCTAACAAGCTTCATTATTCTGGCCGTGCTTTTGTTCATGGGTTTTGCAGCACCGCTTATCGCGCCTTTCAACCCATATGATGCCAATAACATCAACATCATGGACGCGGAAATTCCGCCCTCATGGCTCCCCGGCGGCAACAGTGCTTTTCTGATGGGAACCGACGCACAGGGCCGCGACCTTTTTTCCACCATGCTTTACGGCATGCGCGTTTCCCTGATCATCGGGTTCGGTGCTGTAGCCTTGCAGGCTTTCCTCGGCATCATGACCGGACTTGTTGCCGGATTCATGGGCAAAAGGGTGGAATCCATCCTCATGCGTATTGCCGACGTGCAGCTGTCCTTTTCAACTTATATGGTTGCGATCTTTATCTCAGCCATTTTTCAGGCCGCCTTCGGGGTCGCCAAATATGAAGAGATTGCGGTTCCGCTGTTGATCCTGATCATCGGTTTTGCTGAATGGCCGCAGTACGCCCGTACTGTGCGCGCCTCAGTGCTGGCGGAGAAGAAAAAAGAATACGTGGAAGCGGCAAGGGTTATCGGCCTTTCCCAAACCCGGATCATGTGGCGGCACGTACTGCCCAACACTCTTTCTCCGGTCTTTGTTATCTCCACCATTCAGGTGGCCAACGCCATCATGAGTGAAGCTGCGCTATCCTTTGTGGGACTGGGCATGCCAGTGACCCAGCCATCGCTGGGATCACTGATCAACGTGGGATTCGAGTACATTTTCAGCGGATCATGGTGGATCACCATGTTCCCCGGCATAATACTCGTTGTACTCATTCTGGTCATCAACCTGCTCGGCGACTGGCTCAGGGACTTTCTCAACCCGAAACTGTACAAGGGATAAACAATGCAGCCACTTCTTGATGTTAAGAATTTAAGTGTCGAGTTCGCATTGCGCCAAGGCCCCCTTGAGGCAGTCCGCAATGTAAGCTTTACTCTCAATAAAGGTGAAAGACTTGGTCTGGTAGGTGAATCAGGTGCAGGTAAATCCGTAACCGGATTCTCCATCATCAACCTGATTTCCAAGCCCGGACGTATATCAAACGGTTCAATTATGTTCGAAGGGCAGGATCTCGCGAAAATGCCTTTTGATAAAATGCGCGGCATTCGCGGGAACCGTATTTCCATGATCTTTCAGGATCCCATGATGACCCTGAACCCGGTGCTGACTGTCGGGACCCAGATGATCGAAACCGTGCTGGCTCATATGGACGTCACCCGCAAGGAAGCTGAAGAAATTGCGCTGGAAAAACTGCGCAAAGTCTACATCCCTTCCCCGCGCAAACGTCTGGATCAGTATCCGCATGAATTCTCAGGCGGCATGCGCCAGCGTATCGTCATCGCCATTTCGCTTTTGACCGATCCGGCCCTGATCATTGCCGATGAACCGACCACCGCGCTGGACGTAACCATTCAGGCTGAGATCATGGACCTGCTGCTGGAGCTCTGTGAAACCGACAACATGGGGCTGATCCTGATCACCCATGACCTCGCGGTTGTATCGGAAGTCACCCAGCGAATCGCGGTCATGTATGCAGGCGGGATTGTGGAAACAGGTTCCACCCGTGAAGTGACACAGACTCCGGGCCATCCCTATACTCAGGGACTCATCGCCGCCCTGCCCCAGTCCGGCGGCGCGGGTGATCGCTTGACCCAGATTCCCGGAGCCATGCCTTCACTCATGCACATGCCCGGCGGCTGTCCCTTCCACCCCAGATGCTCGCATTGTACGGACATCTGCAAACAGGAACTCCCCGCGCTGAAAAAAAACAAATCCGGTATCCTGGTGGCCTGCCATCATGCCGACAAAGTATAGAGATTCGTCATGCAAACCGATTCCCTCGTAAAAATAAAAAATCTGGTCAAGCACTTCGACATTTCCGGCGGGTTGCTCGACCAGCTGCAAATGGAAAACGGACGCATCGCACGCAAGCGCACCATCGTCAAAGCTGTCAACAACGTCAGCTTTGAAATCCGGAAAGGTGAAACATTAAGCGTGGTCGGCGAATCCGGTTGCGGTAAATCAACCCTTGCAAGAACCGTTATGGGCCTTTATCCGCCCAACTCCGGTGAAGTTATTTATGGTGGTGAGCGGATAGACAACCTGCCCCACGGACAGATGCTTCCCTACCGCACAAAGATGCAGATGGTCTTTCAGGACCCCTACGCCTCACTGAACCCGCGCATGACCGTGCGCCAGATCATTGAGGAACCCATCTACTTTCACAACAAGGGTATCTCAAGAGGCGATGCAAAGAATAAACTGCATGAAGTCATGCGCAGTGTAGGAATGGACCCGGAATGGGCCGGCAACTACCCCCATGAATTCTCCGGCGGACAACGGCAGCGCATCAGTATTGCCCGCGCTCTGGCTGTTGAACCGGAATTCATCGTGGCAGACGAACCCATTGCCGCGCTGGACGTTTCCATTCAGGCCCAGATCCTGAACCTGCTCATGGATGCGCAACAAGAACGCAATCTGACCTATTTGTTCATCAGTCATGATTTGTCCGTTGTTGAGCATATATCCACCCGTGTGGCGGTAATGTATCTGGGCAGTCTTTGTGAACTGGGTACCGCCAAAGAAATCTTTGCCCGTCCGCAGCATCCTTATACAAAGGCACTGCTCTCGGCCATCCCGACCCTTGGCGGAGAAAAGAAAAAGCACATCCACCTTTCCGGTGACGTGCCAACTCCCATCAACCTGCCCACAGGATGTGTATTCCATGGCCGTTGTACTCATGCCAATGACCGCTGCCGGGAAGAAATTCCCCGTGCGCGTACTCTGGAAAATGAAACCCTCTGCGCATGCCACGCAGTAGAGGAAGGAAGATTGTAATTCAGTAATAAAAAACTGTATTTCTAATCGACAACATCAGGAAAGCCCGTTTATAAATAACGGGCTTTCTTTTTTATGCAATACTTCCTGATGGAGTGTACATTCTGTATTCACGGAGTCGATCATGAGCAGCGCACTTCAGGTGCTGGGTATTTATTCAAAAAATGTAAAGGCGTATACCGGGGCTGGCACCACAATGCAACGCTCTGCGCATACGACCTATTACTACGTCCTGCGTGGACAATCAGATGTCTATCACATCCAGCCGCTTAATCAGGAACGGATTCCTTCCGGCCTTTTCACCAAAGTACTACGCGATGAATTCATAGCCAAATTTTCCCCAGAAATGGGCTACTACCAGAACACACCGCTGGAAGAACTTGAGATCCTGAAAGAACTTCTTTTGGAGGGACCTGAAATTTTCTCACCAGAAGCAGAAGATGGAAAGATACAGGAACTTGTCCGGGTACTGCTGCTTAATCCCGGTGAAAAAAATCTCCCCGCAAATAAAGAAGCACACGCAAGACTTTCCGCAGTAATTGAAGTTCTTTTCACTAAAAATGAAACATTCGTGGAAGAACAGCGACAGGACTTCAACGACAGCGGCATATCCTTACGCAAACGAAAAAAATACGACGAAGCCCTGACTTTCTATATCAAAGCCCTTGAAATCAATCCGGACGACGAGAACCTGTATTTCAATATTGCACGTTCCTACTATGAGACCGGCAACAAGGAAGAAGCACTGGTCCACATAGAGAAGGCCCTTAAAATCAATCCGCTAATGGAAGTAGCCATTCTTTTTAAAAAATACCTGCTTAAAACAAAGAAAAAGAAAGCCAAACCTAAACCCATCACCATCGAGCCGGAAACAGAATAAATACAAGCATCTAGACAAAAAGGACACCAACGGTTCAGGTCCGTAAATGCCAAGTAAAAAATGTTCTAATCGACATTTAAAAAAAGCCTGCTTATAAAGAATGGGCTTTTTATTTATTTCACAAACAAAACAATATATTATAAAGAAAGCACTCAACAACTTACTTGATATAAATGAATTTTCAGAGAGGGGTCGATGGGAGATATGTTTCAAGTACTTGGTGTTTTTTCCAAAAACATCAAAGACTACACCGGGGCCGGGGCAACAATGCAACGAGCCGAAAGCAAAACGTATTATTATGTTACGCGTTCCGGTGTGGAAAAATTTCAAGTCCAGCCTCTCAATGACCGAAATATACCTTCAGGTGTAGTAGTCACATTAAACAAAAAAGAATTCATCACCCAGTACACCCCTGAGATTGACTACTACGAAAAAAAAACCCTTCCGGCCCTGAAGTCACTTCACGCAAAAATCGAAAAAGGTGAAAAAGAATTTCTGGACGGCAATCTGGATGAATCCGAACAATCCTTTACAAAAGCTCTTTTTCTAGACCCGGAACACCCCAAAGCGAATCTGGGCATGGGATCTGTCCAATGCACCAAGAAGAATTTCAAGAAGCTATCCGGGATCATAGACAGGCTTTTGAACAAGGATGAAGTTTTCATGGAAAGCCAGAGGCGGGAATTCAATCTTTTTGCCATCAGCCTGCGCAAACAATCCCTTTTTGAAGAGGCTATTACTTTTTACGACAAAGCCATCCAAATCAATCCCAATGATGAAAATTTGCATTTCAACACTGCCAGAGCCCATTTCGACGCCGGGAACAACGAAATGGCGTTAATTCATCTTGATAAAGCACTTGAAATTGCACCATCACTTGAAGTAGCCTCCATGTTCAAGAAGTACATCATCAAACGGATAAAAAAATGATCTCCCAAAAGGAAAAATTAAAGGCAGCCTGCACTCCCGGACTTAAAATCACCATTGAACTTGGAGGATTAAGCGATAAGGCCCCGACAATTGTGGTCGGCGGTGATTTTACCAAATCCCTCATCGTCAAAGAACCCATGGTTCATCATGCAGACCGTGCCCTGTGGGCTGAATATCTCTATCCGGGCAATGAAGCGACCATCCGTTATATTTATGAAGGAATTGCTTCCGGTTACAAAACCGAAGTAATCAGGATGATCAGCTCACCGGATCGTCTTCTTTTCCTTAAATATCCCAAACGGATCGAGTCCTACAATCTCAGGAGACACAAAAGGATTTCCTGCTTCATGGAAGCACAGATTGAACTTGGAGACGAAAGATCTGTTGCCATATTGGAAGATCTGAGTACCAGCGGCTGCTGCATCAGCTATATTCAAGACAAAAAGAATCCAGACCCGGAAATAGGGGACGAAATGAAGATTTTCTGTCCGTACTTCACGGCGAACGGAGACACCTTCATTCCCTGCAAAGTGCAACGCTGCACCAAGGATTCACGAAAAACCGTACTGGGCATGACCTTTGAAAAGCCATCTCCGGAAATCCTCATAAGAATACAGGATTATGTGGCAACAGTTCTCTACCATTCCTAAAAAATTTCACACAAAAAGAGGCCCGATTGATCATCTCAACCGGGCCTCTTTTTTTATCAACTATTACTTTTTATTTCGGACCGTCAGTCCCAAATCTTCGAGCATGGTCAGGTCATGATCTATACCCTGCCCGGATACGGTCAGGAAATCCCCGACCATCAGCCCGTTGCACCCGGCATGAAAAATAAATGACTGCAATGAACGCAGGGCAGCCCTCCCCGCAGCCATACGCACTTCCGCATGGGGATTGACCAACCGGAACATAGCGATAGTCAGCAGGATTTCCAAAGGCTGCATGGGGACCACATCCTCAAGCGGGGTGCCCGGAATGGGGATCAAAAAATTAAGCGGGATGGAATCAACTTTCAGCTCCGCAAGTGCCAATGCCAGCTCCACACGCTGCTGATGGCTTTCGCCAAGCCCCAGCAATCCGCCGCAACAAACCTCAAGCCCGGCCTTTTTGGCGTCACACACAGTGCGCACTCTTTCCGCATAGCTGTGAGTAGTGCAGACATTAGGAAAATAGCTTTCCGAGGCCTCAAGATTATGATGGTAGCGGACCACACCGGCATCATGCAGCTTTTTCAAAGATTCAAAATCAAGACACCCCAGCGAGGCGCAATGATTGAAACTTTTCCCGCGCATACCGTCCACGGCTTCGCAGACATGATCAAAGGATTTGCCTTTAAGTGCACGTCCGCTGGTCACGTAACTGAAAAATTCAAGGGGTGACTCTCCGGCCTTCTCTGCGCATTCCCTGATCTCGTTTACCGACATAAGCGGATAAGCAGGAGCCGGGGTACCCTTAAAGTGGCTGGATTGGGCACAGAAAGTACAGTCTTCCGAACAATTTCCACTACGTACATTGGCAATGGAACAAAGACTGACTTCGCGACCGAAACGGCGCATGGTCATAGTATGAGCGGCGTGAAGAACTTCAGCCAGCTCCCCGTGGGACGCACCAAGAACCGAAACCGCAATATGCTCATCAATGGAGCCGCCGCCGTGAGCAGCGTCCCACAAGGCCTGTTTCTCTTTTCTATCCAATTTATATTACCCCTGAAGGCCTACAACTTCGCAGATTGCGGAAGTAAGGGCCTCAAGTTCAAGATTCGAAATAACATAAGGCGGCATAACATAAACCAGTTTCCCGAAGGGCCGGACCCAGACGCCACGTTTTACAAACTCCTGCTGAATAACTTCCATATCCACGGGCTTTTTCAATTCCACCACTCCGATGGCTCCGAGGCAGCGCACATCCGCCACCGCATTGGACTTGGCACAAGGCGCAAGACCGGAACAGAGCATGTCGGTTATTTCCGCAACACGCGTTTTCCAGTCATTTTCCAAAAGCAAATCAATGGAAGCATTAGCTACAGCACAGGCCAGCGGGTTCCCCATAAAAGTCGGGCCGTGCATGAACACGCCGCCTTTGGAAGAAATTCCTTCAGCAACCTCGCGGGTGGCAAGGGTGGCGGCAAGAGTCATCATGCCCCCGGTGATAGCCTTGCCCACGCACATGATATCCGGGCTGATCCCGGCCATTTCACTGGCGAACATGGTCCCGGCGCGCCCGAATCCGGTGGCGATTTCATCGCAGATAAGCAGAACATTATGCTCATCGCAGGCCTCGCGGACCCGTTTCAGGTATTCCGGGGAATAAAAGCGCATGCCCCCGGTGCCCTGAACCACCGGCTCAAGAATAACCGCCGCAAGTTCATGGGCGTGCGCTTCAATTTTGTTTTTAAAATCCGCAAAATCTTCATCTGTGCATCCAGCCTCAAATCCGCATTGCGGGGCCTCAGCAAAAACATGTTCCGGCAAAACCGAGGTAAACATGGAATGCATGCCGTTGACCGGATCGCAGACCGACATACAGCCGATGGTATCGCCGTGATAACCGTTACGGATAGTCATCAGCCGGTTCTTTTCCGGTTTTTCCATGACATACCAGTATTGGATGGCCATTTTAATCGCCACCTCAACTGCAACCGAACCTGAATCAGCCAAAAAGACATGCTGCAACGGTTCCGGGGAAATCTGCACAAGTTTCCGTCCCAGTTCCACCGCAGGTTCGTGGGTCAAACCGCCGAACATCACATGGGGCATGGTCTCGGCCTGATCACATAGAGCCTTACGCAAAACCGGATGGTTGTAACCGTGGATGGCACACCACCACGAAGACATGCCGTCGATAAGCTCAGTACCGTCCTCAAGGATAATCTTAACGCCTTCGGTACGCTTCACCGGAAAAACTGAAAGAGGATTAGTAGCGGAAGTATAGGGATGCCAAAGATGGTCCCTGTCAAATTCGAGAATGGACATGATATGCTCCGGCATTAAGAATCTAAGGCTTTATCTACAATTTCCCAGCATTTTGGATCATTGTAATCCCAATTTTCAATATATGGAATGGAAGCGATTACTTTTACTTCAGCAATTTTTTCGATGAAACGTATATTCTCTTCAGCTATGCCGAATTCTTCCGGTGCAGGTTTATTGGGAGCGGTCATAACCAGCCCGGAAATATCCAGCCCGGACTGCTGAAGAGCTGCGATGGACAGCAGGGCTTCATTGATACAGCCCAGCTTATTTTCGACAACCAGGATCACCGGGTAGCCAAGCTCTTTCATGAGATTGAGCATGGAAGCATCTTCGTTCAGGGGAACCATTATCCCCCCGGCCCCTTCCACCAACAAAAAGCCGTCTTTCTCGCATTCGCGCACTTTAGTTGCGATTTTTGCAGGATCAAGTTCCACCCCGGCCAGCCTTGCGGCCAGATGCGGAGAAGTAGGCGGCTCGAAAATATACGGGCATTGTCTATTGATATCCCAGACCGCCCCGGCAGCCCGGTAGACATCCCCGTCCGGGGAATCCAGAGACCCGTCAGGCAGGACAACAGCCCCGGACTGGACAGGCTTGACCGGGACAATAGAACGTCCTGATTTCATGAAGAAACGGGCAAGCCCTGCGGTAACCACAGTCTTGCCCACATCCGTACCTGTTCCGGTAATAAAAAAACCGGCAGACAATTTATTCAGCCTCGCCGGATTCAATTACTTCCAGCGGATCACGATCACTTGTTTCAGCAAAGAACAGCTCTTTGTCGTAAGGTCCGAAATGGCCTTCATCACCCACCAAAGTAAAAAACTCCACGCGGGAATAACGGCGGCAACGTTCCTCGCTGACTCGATTGGTAATGTAATAATTAAATTTATCCATGGAATGGGTGGACTGACCTAAATCGATAACCCGGTCTGCAAATTCACACCACGCATGGGCGATCCACTTCTCATCTTTGAAAATCCAGCCGTGGACAACTTCAACTTCACTATTCTCACTGGCAGGTTCAAGACAATATTCGTATGCGGAAGGTTGATTTCTACTCATTACAGCTATCCTTTTTTCAGAGTATCCAAGGCCATTTTAATTGCGCCCAGTGCGTTACCGACTTCGTGATGGGAGGGAAAAACAGCTTCAGTATGTAATTTTTCGGCAACTTCAGGCAGCAGTTTCTGTGCCGCAGCACCAATACCAACGATGGGAAGATTAAGCGAGGCGTCAAAGCTGACCAACGAACTTGCAGCGCGTCCGGAAATAAATCCGGCCATGTTGCCGCCGATTTCCTTGCGGACGATATGCTCAAGCATAGCATTCTCAATTTTGATCCGTGTCTCGGAAAGGACCATTGTTGCAAAACCTGTTGCATCAAGATCAAAAGCCTTGCCCAGAATGGCTGCCGCTGCTTCGGAAACGGACTTGTCGCCAATATCAAGCTGCCCCTGAACATGCAGTGCATCAGTGGGAGTGAAGCCCACTTCTTCCACCAGCTGCTCACGAACAAGCTTCTGGACCTTGCCGCCGAGGCCGATCTCGCCAAGCCCGGTTCCAGCCATAATCTGACCGAAAGTGGCGGGGCCATTTTCAAAAAGATATTTCAGGACCACATCATCGGAACTGCTTTCCGCCGCAGGTCCGATCTTGAGCAGGTGGGATTCATGCCCTTTACCAATCCATTTATCGGGAGCGGGAATTTCCCCGGCCATGCACAGGGGAACAACCCTGCCCGGACCGACTTCGAAATTGCCGGACCTGTTGATACGCGCAAAACTATCGCCCCCAACGCCCACAGTAAACATCTCCACCGCTTCCACATGGGTTTCCCAATCACCGATAAAAGAACCACTTTCCTGAATGGTAGGCTGGGAATTACGGATCAGAGTAACGTCGGTGGTGGTTCCGCCCACATCAACGATGAGCGCGTCTTTTTCCGGAGAATAAATGGAACCATAATAAGCGGTTGATGCCGGCCCGCTGGCAAAAGTATCAGCCGCGCGCTGCACAGCCTCTTCCATGCTCATGGGGGTGGCGTTACCGCGAACCACGACCACGGAAGACCCGAGGCCGCGTTCATCAAGGGCCTTACCAACCCCGGCCAGAAATTCTTTCATTACCGGCATAAGCCGGGCATTGAGCACCGCTGTGGCTGCACGCTCGGCCTGTCCGGCACGGGTGCTGATGGTGTGGGAACAAAAAACAGGCTTGGAATCAGTAAGTGAAATGGCTTTTTCAGCAATAAGCTCATGGGCAGGATTCTTGATACTCATGGCGGAGCAGACCGCGTAAGCATCCACATGTCCGGCCATATCCTGAATACCGTCCACCATGGATTCAATATCCAATGGATCCTCTTCCATACCGGTAATCTTATGACCGCCCTTAACATAACGCAGGGTAACCACAGGAAGCTTGAGTGCCTTAGTGGTGCCGATCATGAACAGACCTACCCGTGCCCCCTTGTTCTCGACAATGGCATTTGTGGCAAGAGTTGTGGAAACAGAAACAAGCTTGACCTCATCGGGACTGATCCCGCTTTCCTTCATGGCTTTATCCAGAGAGGAAGCCAGACCGAGGCTCAGGTCATGATGGGTGGTGGGAGACTTGGCAGTAGCCACCACGCTTGAGTCTTCGCATTTTACAACAACAGTGTCAGTGTAGGTTCCGCCAGTATCAATACCGATTGCATAACCGCTCTCAAAGCTCATTGCACATATATCCTTCGCCCGCAGGAGGCATTTTTATTCGATAACAGACCGCACCGCCGCAGGCCCGACCAGTACAAATAATGCCGCTTTTCCCGATTGGCAAGGGCTAGGATTCATTTCATAAAGCAGACGGTACTTTATCCGCTGGCTGCTTATGAAATAATTACGCCCGCGTAGGCAACTACCCGCTCATAATCCCCGGTAGCCTGTCCTGAATTTGTATACTGGACAAGCTTGCCGGAAGTTGCTCCCAGCTTTTTAGCCGCAAACATGCCCATGGTCATGGGCAAAACTCCGCACATGCTGATCTGATTGGATGAAACAATGGAATAAAGATCAGACGGGTCCATACGGATGATTGCCTCAAGGGCCATGGAATCCATTTTCTTGGCCTGATCCGCAGAAATAAAATGACTCATATCGGAACTGACTACTATGGAAACAGGCTCAGGGCGGTCTTCCATAATTTCCGCAATGACTTCCCCGGCCTTATGCAGATTTGAAGGCGATGCTTCTGAAACACAGACCGGAACAATGCGCATCTCCGGATTAATGTAGTGCAGAAAAGGAATGATCACTTCAAGGGAATGCTCCCGCGAATGGGCTTTTTCATTAGCAACAAACCCGGCACCGCTTTCGATGAGTTTTGCGGCCAATTCTTCATGCACATCCAGCTTGCCGCCGGGAAATTCCCAGCTCCCCTTATCCCAGACAGAAAGCGGGGAACCCAATCCGGTATGGTTGGGACCAAGCAAAAAAACAGTTGAAGCCAAGGAACTCTGGGAAAGAGTTTTACCGCATGGCTCACCGGAAAACATATACCCGGCATGGGGAACCATCACCAGACGGTCAGCGTCACGGTCCGTATGGGCTTCCGGTGCCCCCACGTACATTTCAATTTCTTTGCGAAGTTGATCGGGATTATCCGGGTAAAACTGTCCGGCTACTACGGGCTGTCTGTTCATATCTACCTGCCTTAAAATTATTGGAAAACAGGGTCCGGCTGGAATTTTGAAGCATCCTTCTCAATTTTATGAGTCGCCAGCGCGGAAGTTGCCAGACGTCCATACAAATCACCCGGCTTTTTCTCTGCCACTTCTTCCATCAGCTTCTTCCATTCAGCAATAGCCCCGGCCTTTTCATAAAGCTGGGCCAAACGGAAACGGGATGAAGCCCATTCTGAATCAGTAATAGGAATGTACTTATCATATTCTGCGGCCCATTTGAGAGCCTCACGATAACGTCCGGAACTTTCCGCCGCAAAGATGGTCATCAGGATGCAATCTTTAATCTTTTCCCGGTCACCACCGGTCTCAAGGAGCATGGAAAGTGCTTCCTGAGCATAGACAAAGACCTTTTTCAATTCCTTTTTCTTCATAGAAGACTTGGCCATGTAGTACATGGCGTAAGCCCTTGAAGACTGGGGAAGAAGCAGATTAGAAGCCAGTCCCGCCCAAAGCGGGGTGCTGCGTTCGGTCTCCCCGAGATTTTCGTAGGCCATGGCCTGCGCGTATTCTATATGAACCTTCTGCTTGGGATCAAGTTTCCACCCGTCCTTGGCAAGGTCGACCAGCTCGGTAACCTTGCTCCAAGCCTGCTCATCAACATAGATACCGAGAGCCATATCAAGAGCCATGGCTGAATACTTGGGAATTTCCTCGCCCTGCAAATAGCGGTCAATCAATTCCAGAGCCTTCGCGGGCTGCTCTTTTTTCCAGAAACTTAAAGCAACGCCGAGCCGGGTCTCGTCATTTACATCTTTGCCTTCATTATTTTTCTTGGCGTATTTATTCCAATAACTGACTACCCGTCCATAGTTCTCATCCTTGACCAGTTCCGGCACAGCCTTATCAAAAACCCTTGTACCCAGCTCACTGGCCCGGTCACGCAATGCACTGCGCGGATACTTATCCAGAAAATCCTGCACCGCACCTAAGCAGTCCCCGTACTTTTTGTTCCAGTAATACCACATACCGAGCTTAAGCTGGGCCAACGGTGCCAGCGGACTATCGGGAAATTTTTCAAGAATATGGGTATAAATTTTCTGGGGCCGGAGGTTGTAGGGCCGGTCAAAGACCTTATCCATCTGGCTCATGCTGGGATCATCGTAGATTCCTTCCTCAGCAAGGCGCATCATGGCAACCAAACCACCCTCTTTATCGGGAAATTCCTTGGCTGCTTTTTCGTAAATTTCTTTGGCCGCAGACTTATCCCCGGTCTTGAGATAAATATCGCCGATACGGGCAAGGACAATATCCGCTTCCGGGGCATCCGGTGACAGGTTGTAATAGGCCCAGTAATTTTCCAGAGCTTCGTTAATCTTTCCCAGCCTGTTCTGGGTATTCGCCGACATAAACAGGAAACGCAGGTCTTCTATGTAAAAACGGGGCCAACGTTTATCAATATAATCAATAATCTGAAAGGCCTGCTCATCATAACCAAGAGCATCAAGGGCCTTAGCCAGACCAAGCGCGGCATCGCGGACAATCTTACTGTCAGGATACATCTGCACCAGATACTGAAACTGGTCCGCAGCCTGTTCATATTCCTTCATACCGAGGTAATATTCACCCCAATAATAACTGACATAGGGGATATTGGGATCGTTGGGATACTGAGACTTAAGTAAATTAAAATAGGCCTTGGCTTCAGGCATATTACCTACCTTAAGGTTCAGTAAACCCAGATTAAGCAAAGCCATGGGCACATTGGGCGACTTGGTGTCAGCGTTCATGGCTTCCATCCAGGCACTGGCAATTTCCCCGTAATTATCAGCCAGAGCTTCACGATGCATTTCGGTGAGGGCTTCTGCTTTTCCGTACAAAGCGCGCAAACGCAAATCCTGCGGAAGTTCCTTCATCAGGGAAATTTCAGTAAAACCAGCTATTGCTGCCTCTATTTCCCCTTCATCAAGCGCACCTTCCGCGGCCAGAAGAATCCCCTTGGCAACCTTAATTCTGTCTTCAGGACTTATTTCCTGCTCGCCCTCAGCTCCTTCTTCGCCTTCAGCAAGATCTTCGGAATCTTCCACAGGATAGGCATCGGAATCAGAAACATCCTGCTCTCCCTCCACTGCTTCATCACGCACATCTGCGTCAGTATCAGCGTCAGAAACGTCTTCCACGCCCCCCTCATCTTCAAGGGCAGGATAATCGGCAGCTTCAAAGGAATCTTCATCCTGCGGCGGGGGAGCAACCTGACCGGAAGCCTCAGATTCCGGCGGTGTTATCTCACCGGAAACCTGCCCGGACACACCTCCGGAAGCCTGTCCCCCTTCCTGAGAAGGAGGCGGGGCAATACTGCCGGAGACACTGCCAGACGCGCTGCCAGCGGACTGCTCCGGGGGAGCAACCGCCCCTGATGCACTGCCGGATTCAGGAAATTCTTCTTCGTAGGCTGCATCCTGCGCAGCTGCACCTTCATCCATTACTTCATCTGTTGCTTCGTCAACAGCTTCGTCAAGAGACTCATCTAAAGGGGGAGGTGCTATAGATCCAACAGCCGAACCGCCGGAACTTTCCGACTCAATATTTCCAGAAATCTGTCCCCCGGCTCTTCCTCCGGATTGCGATCCAGTGGAATCACCATTGGACAGAACACGCCGGGCACTACCCCCTGCACGGGCGGGAGGAATGGAAGTATCCACGGGCTGAGCCTGACCGGGACCTACATTGGCTACCGGAGCACGATAAGTATACGGAACTGAATAAAATGGACGTTTCTTTGGCTGAGGCGGAACCTGCTGGACCTGCTTTTCTTCCTCCGCCTGCTCAAGCTCCTGCTTAATCTGCGGGGATTCTTCATCTTCTGGAAGATCAACTTCATCAATAACCGGAGGCTGCGGTTCTTTTTTCACTACCTTTTTAGCAGCGGCCTTTTTCGCAGCAGCAGCTTTTTTACGGGCAGCTTCCTTTGCCGCAGCCTTCTTGCGGGCAGCTTTTTGGCGAGCCGTTTTTTTACGTTCGGCTTCACGTTTGGCCTTTTCCTTGGGGGAACGCCATTTGGACCCGATAGGATCACGGAAAAATTCAATCTGCATCTGGCCGTTACCCGCCGGCATGCGGATAAAACCAAAACCGCTGGTCCGGGTTCCAATGGTGATGGAACTCGGACCCACTTTCAAAGATTTGACAATACGCAAAGAAGAAAGCGGTGCTGGAGTTGGAGCTTTTTCTCCTTTTAACGCATTTTTGGGAAAAGAAATGGTGATCTGCTGCCGACCGGTACGGGTAACTTTGCCGGATAAGTTCTTCTGATCAAAGACAAGACGGATGGAATCCATGTCAGCCTTGGTATCGATAAAATACTCCAAGGCATAACCCGGATGAGGGCAGGCCAGCCAAAAAATGGCTGCCAGAAAAAGGGTCCGGAAAACTCCGGTAAATCGGCTAAGCGTCACAATCAATTATCACTGCAATATTCTTGCCTACCCCTCACAAAACTCACACTTTTTTAAAATTTCTAAGTTTCCAGATTTCTTTTTTTGATCTTTTCAATAAGCGTGGTCCGCTTGACTCCGAGAAGTTCAGCGGCTTTGTTCTTCACGCCACCGGCCTTTTCAAGGGCCTCGATCATAAGCCGGTCCTCGATCTTCTCCAGAAAATCCTTAAGTCCTTTGGCTCCCTGCTCTTCCATATCTGCAAGGGTCGGCCAGTTGAACCCGGCGGGCTGCATAAGCTCGGCAACCTTTTTCTTCGGTTCCTTGCCCACGTCCTTCCAGATTTTTTCCGGCAGGTCATCGGGAACTATCTCATCCTCATCACAAAGGATGCACATACGTTCCATAAAATTTTCAAGCTCACGGACATTACCGGGCCAAGTATAGGAAACCATCATATCCGCAGCATCAGGATCAACCTTCAACGGCTCCATTTCCTTGTCTTCACAAAAACGACCAAGAAAATGTTTTGCCAGCAAAAGCACATCCCCGCCCCTATCCCGTAACGGCGGCAAATGCATGGGGATTACATTGAGACGATAAAAAAGATCCTCGCGGAACCTTCCCGCGGCAACCTCGGTTTCAAGATCACGGTTGGTTGCAGCCACGATGCGCACATCCACCTTTTTGATGGAAGTACCACCGACCCGCTCAATCTCCTTTTCCTGCAAGACCCTTAAAATCTTGACCTGAAGACTGAGGTCCATTTCCCCGATTTCATCAAGGAAGATGGTCCCGCCGTCAGCCAGCTCAAAACGGCCCGGACGGGAACGTACCGCATGGGTAAATGCCCCCTTCTCGTGCCCGAAAAGTTCCGATTCCAGCAATTCCTTGGGGATAGCCCCGCAGTTTACCGGAACAAAAGGTTTTTCCTTGCGTTTACTGTTGCGGTGCAAAGCACGCACAAGCAGTTCTTTACCCGTGCCGGATTCCCCGGTGACCAGCACGGTACTGTCTGTCGGCGCCACCTTTGCGAGAATCGCAAAGACCTCCTTAAGCGCAGGACTGTTTCCAATTATACCACCTAAATTAAGAGCCATTCGGCCTCCCGAAAAATTCTAGTCCGGGGAACTTTTTCGTTTTGTTCCACCTTGTACGGACTGCCCCATCATATAAATATGGGTCAACCTTACACATTCACTGTCAATGAAATGACACAAAGTCAATAAGCAATTAATTTTTTCTTGCAAAAATCAATTAAAAAACAGTCGAATATCCTGATTTTGTGCTTCATGAACAAAATTTACTCCATATCTTCCAATTCCCTGCCTTTGGTTTCCCGAACCAAAAACAAAACAAACAGAAAAGAAACAGCCGCAAAAAAAGCATAAATGGAGTAGGTAACCCCCAATCCGACCCGGTTAACAAGCGAAGGAAAAGAAGCTGAAACAATAAAGTTTGCCACCCACTGGGCTCCCGCGCCAAGAGCAAGGGCCGAGGCACGGATACGGTTGTTGAACATCTCGCCTAGCAACACCCAGACTATCGGCCCCCATGAAAAACCAAAACAGAATACATAAAGATTGGCAGAATAAAGTGCGGTGGTGGCAGAAGTCCCGCTCAAAACCGGATGTCCTGCTGCATCAAGCGGTGCATGCCCGAACAGGTAAGCCAAAATCCCAAGGGTAACCAACATCCCGGCAGAACCGGCCAAAAGCAGCGGCTTGCGTCCCACCCGGTCGATCAAAGCAATAGCAACCAACGTGGTAACGATGTTCACAACTCCGGTAATCACCGTAATCCACAAAGAATTTTCTTCGGAAAACCCCACACTGCGCCAAAGCATGGAGCCGTAGTAAAAAATTACGTTGATACCTACAAATTGCTGCAAAACAGACAGCCCCAAACCAATCCAGACAATGGGCTTAAAGCCGAACTTTCCCTTGATTGCCGCGAACGAAGCCCTGCTTTCATCTTTTAGGGTAAGCTTGATCTCCTCAATTTTCTCCAGAACACTCTCACCGAGGACCCGCCCCAGAATCCGCTCAGCCTCATCTTCCCGTCCGGTGCCGATCAGATAACGAGGTGATTCCGGGATCATCAGGGCCGCAAAACCATACAGCAACGCAGGCGGAACCTCGGCCCAGAACATCCAACGCCAGGTTTCAAAACCGAACCAGAGCACATTATCCGCCGATCCCCCGGCAATGCCCACCAGCATATAATTACTGAGCATAGCCACAAAAATACCCACCACAATGGCAAGCTGCTGCAATGAACCGAAGCTTCCGCGCAGGTTTGCCGGAGAAATTTCCGCGATGTAAGCCGGGGTAATGGCACTGGCAAGACCGATGCCCACCCCGCCGAGGAAACGCCAGAAAATAAAATCCCAGACGCTGACCGGAAAACCGGCCCCGATTCCGCTGATGGTAAATAAAAATGCGGCAATCAACATGGGTTTGATACGTCCGTATCGATCCGAAACAGGCCCTGAAAGCAAAGCACCGATGGCGGACCCGATAAGCGCAAGCGACACAGACATCCCCACCAACACCGGGCCGACCTTGAAATGATCACCCAGCGCAACCACCGCGCCGTTTATTACAGCAGTATCAAAGCCGAAGAGAAAGCCGCCGAGTGCTGCGGCAGCGGAAATAAGCAGGACGAATATTACAGATGCAGATTGTTTGGTGGCGGGAGTAGGGCTGGTCATAAAGGTCCTCACACAGATAAATTGTAATTCAACATTGAAGAACACGGATCACAATATAATTCGGTAACATACTCAGCAACGTGTGTCATTTCAAAATGGTTAAATTGCTTTTGACCTGACAGCACCTTGACCAGACCTTAATTAAGACCTAAATTAAGACCGGAATAAAGATTTAAAAAACACAGGAAAACATCATGAAATTATCAGAACAGGTCAAGCCCATCAGCTACTTGAAAAACAACACTTCCAAAGTTTTCAAAGAAGTACGCGAAAAACGTGAGCCTTATTTTATCACCCAAAACGGGGAAGCCAAGGTGGTTGTACAGGATATCCGTGACTACGAAAAAACACAGGAAACTCTTGCTCTGCTCAAAATACTCGCTCACGGCGAAAAGCAGTTCGCTGAAGGAAAATACGTTGATGCAGATGTTGCTTTCAGCCAATTAAGAGAAGAGTTGGAACAAGATGAAAGTTAGACTGACTGAGGCAGCAAATCAGGATTTGCAGGATATTGTTCACTACATCAAACAAAATGATTGCAAAGAGCAGGCAAATAAAATTCTCGATAGACTGGAAAACTCACTCTACAGCCTGCAACAACTCCCAAGCCGAGGAGTCCGCGTTCGGGAGTTATTTGAATTTGGCCTAAATGTTTATAGAGAAATTTTCTGCGATTGTTACCGAATCATATACAAAGTAAACGCTGAAACGGTTCGCGTATATTTAATTGTCGACAAACGCCGCGACCTTGTTCCTTTGCTGACTCAAAGACTTATAGACTAAAAAAAGGAGATACCGACCCAAAGTCAGTATCTCCTTTTTCATGAGACAATTTTTATATCTAACGGCTATCCCAAACTATTAAAAGTTTTTGGGATTCTTAAACCCTTTTGCAAAAGGGTTTAAGCCGCCGGAGGCGAAATCAATTCATTCTTAAACGCGCGAAGCGCATCCCTACTTCTTAGCTCTAGCAGCAATCTCTTTAGCGGGAATAATACCGGTAGCGGAAGCGGAAACAATGTTTCCTGCCACACCGGGACCGTCACCGGCTACGAAGAGACCTTCAAGCGCGGTTTCAAGCTGATCGCTGGTTTCCACCTGAGTGGAGAAAAACTTGATTTCCGGTGCGTAGAGCAGAGTTTCCTCGTTGGCAACTCCGGGCACTACGTCGTTCAGCTTTTCAAGACCTTCGATGAGGTTACGCACGATACGCTCAGGCAGGGCCATGGCGATATCACCGCAGGTAACGTTTTTCATGGTCGGCTCAACAAAGCTGTTGCGTACGCGGTTCCATGTGGAACGACGACCGCGCTTAAGATCACCGAAACGCTGAAGAATAGGTTTGCCGCCGCCAATGATGGTAGCGAGCTTACCGATGGATTCACCGTATGCCTGATTGTCGGTAACTGGCTCTTCAAGCACAACCTTGGACAGGAAGGCGAAGTTGGTGTTCTCGGATTTTTTGTCCATGTAAGCGTGACCGTTTACGCAGACAAAATCCTGATAATTTTCAAGAGCTACAAATCCGCCCTGATTGGTGCAGAAAGTACGCACCTGATCATCATAGGTGTTGGTACGAATAAAGAAAGTGGGATCGTAAATCACGGAACAAAGATCACGCATGATATCGCCGTGGACTTCAACACGCACGCCAACCTCAATACCACGCTGAGTAATGGCAAGATCGTGCTTTTTAGCGACAGATCCCATCCATTCGGAACCCACACGGCCCGGAGCGAGGATAACATTCTTGGCACGGTATTCATTCTTCTTAGTAACAACCCCGGCCAGTTCGCCATTCTCGATGAGGATATCATCTACATGCTCACCGGTACGGAAAGTCACACCCTTTTCCATGCAGTAGTCGGCCATTCCGGCAATGTGTCCGGGCAGGTTATCACTACCAAGGTGCTTCTGCTTGATCAGCAGCAGGTCAATGCCGTTCTTAAGGGCATCCTTCCTGATATTCTTAGCCTCTTCCATGTCGGTGGGGTAAACCTGACCGTCCATGTTAAAGCGGTTGAAAATTTCTTCAGTTTCATCAATGAGGGCTTTAGCCTCGGAAACAGACATGAACTGGGTAAGGTCGGTCTTACCGAGTTTATGGATATAGTTGAGCTTACCGTCGGAAAAAAGCCCAGCCCCGCCAACACCGGAAAGGATGTTGCAGGGTTTGCATTTAATGCATTCCTGATCCCCGGTTATGGGACAATGTCTTTTCAGGGACGCCTTTCCCTTTTCAATGACCAGAACATCAAGGTCGGTATTCTCGCCAAGGTAGTAGGCTGCGAAAAGGCCCGCAGGGCCGCCGCCGACAATAATTACATCAAACTCTTTTTTCCCGTTCTCTTTCGGGCTCATAATATACTCCAGATTGGTCTTTTTAGTCTGCCTTACACAACACGCGCAGACATGCCAATATACGCTTTTAACCAGATATTTTCAAAAACACAACCTTTTATTATTCTTTTTCAAATCAAATGAAACATCAATATAAATAACATGTTAACTCGCACACAGCAAACAATCGGTTACTCTCGGAGCAATCCCTCTTGACCCGGAGCAATTACTTTTCTACATGGTTTATTAAACCAAAAAGGAAAATTCATGAGACTGACAACCAGAAGCAGATACGGAACCAGAATGATACTTGATATCGCCATGCACTGTACATCAGGCCCGGTGCGTATCAGCGACATTGCCAGCCGACAGGGGCTTTCTACAAAATATCTTGAAAAACTTATCCGTGAGTTGAAAAAGGCCGGCTTTATCTCCAGTAAGCGCGGGCCCGGCGGCGGCCATTCACTGGCTATGCCCCCGGAAGACATCACCGTAGGCGCGGTAGTCAGAAGCCTTGAAGGAGAAGCCGGACTGGTTGAATGCCTTGAAAACGATGAACTCTGCGGACGCATTGAAAACTGCCCTACCCGTGAAGTCTGGATTAAAGCCAGCAAAGCCATGTACGCAGCCCTTGACGAAATCTCCATCGCCGACCTGCTCAAAGAAGGTTCCTTCTGTATTAAGACCAATCCTTACTAGCCTATCCTCCTGATAAAAACTTTTCCACCCCTGATCCGTAGCTGCGGCTCAGGGGTTGCCTATTGTTACGCACAAAGTTTTCCACAGATTGTTCGTAACTCCGCTAACGTCTCTCAACTAATTCCCTTGCATTTTGCCTGCACAATGCAGTAGCCTGCTTTCATGATTTACAAACTAACCGTACTTATTGTCATTATTTGTGCCGCAGCCCTCTTCACTGCCGCCCATTTTTCATCTCCCCCGGAAAACTTAGGCATAACCGGCGGCAACCTCTCGCTCTGCCCGAACAGCCCTAACTGTGTATCTTCACAAGAAAACGACAAAGAACATACGATCCAATCATTCAAAGCCAGTGGATCAAATAAGCAGGTTATGAAAAAATTACGCACCTGCATCAAACAAATGGGCGGGAAAATCACCACCCGCAGCGGCCCATATCTGCACGCTGAATTCAGGAGCAAATGGTTCCGCTTTGTGGATGACCTTGAGTGCATTTATAATGAAGCGGAAGGCAAAATTGATATCCGTTCCGCAGCACGGCTGGGTTATTCGGATTTCGGGGTGAACAAAAAGCGGGTTGAAGAATTACGCAGACTTTTTGAACAGGAATAAAAACGGGAGTTCATACGATGATGAAATATGGCAAATTAATTATTTTGCTTGCGGCAACATTTATCATTAGCTCGACAGCTGTATTCTCCGCGGAATGGAGATTCCCCGGCGAATTTGAAAAACAAGAACGTGTTTATCTCGGCTGGCTGAGCAAAGAATATGTAAAAGGATACCACACCGACGATGTTTTGCTGGAAATTGCCAAAAACCTTGCTCCATATACCGACATCACCGTCTGTGTGCCCGGAGAAAACCAGCGCAAACATGTGCAGTCCCTGCTGAAAAAGAACAACCTGCCCATGGATAAAATTTCATTCCAGACTATCCCCTTCACCATGCTTTACTGGCGGGATTTCGGCCCTGTATTTACCTTAAATAACCAGAACCAGAAAAGCATAGCCGACTTCGGATTTAATTGCTGGGGATACTTTCCGCAATCAGATATCCAGTCCCGGATAATGGAGCGAGTTGACCGTGATATGGCCAAGCAACTTAACCTCCCATCCAGAATGACCAGACTGGTCAGCGAAGGCGGCGACCGGGAGCTTAACGGCAAGGGCACCATACTGGTCACCGAAGCCTGCGAATTTCAGCGCAATCCCAACCTTTCACGGGAAGATATTGAAGCGGAACTTAAGGAGATGCTGGGGGCAACCAACGTCATCTGGCTGAAAAGAGGAACTGTTGATGACGATGCATACAACGTGAGCACTCTGCCCGGACCGGAAGGCAAAGGGGTTGCTTACCGCAGCGGCGCGGCTAACAATCACATCGATGAATTTTGCCGTTTCGTAGCCCCGGACACAATCCTGCTGGCTGAGGTGAGTGAAGAAGAAGCGGCCCAAGGTCCGGTTGAGGCTGAGAACCGTCGCCGCATGGAAGAAAATTATCACATTCTGAAAAACGCAGTGGATCAGGACGGCAAGCCGTTCAAAATCATCCGCATTCCCATGCCGGAAACACTGTATTTTGAAATCACTCCGCAGGATGGAGCATACTACGGGCTGGTCTCGTTTCCCCGTTTTACAGACGGCACAGCTTTCCCGGTCGGCCAGCCGGTACAGATTGTCCCGGCCCAAAGCTATTGCAACTTCCTGATTTCCAACGGCGTAGTGCTGACCCAGAAATACTGGCATGAAGGGTTGCCTGAAAAAATAAAAAAACGCGACGCCGAAGCACTGGCAGTCCTGAAAAAGACCTTTCCCAACCACAAAGTCGTTACGATCAACACCCTCGCAATAAATTTCGGGGGCGGCGGAATCCACTGCTCCACGCAGCAAGAGCCGTATACAGGTAAGTAAATCAAAAAAACTCCCGCCGGAAAATCCAGCGGGAGTTTTTTTATCACTCAAAGTGTCGCCGCAATCGCTCAATCCATTCGGTAAGCAACTGCGGCTGTCGGCGGAGATCAGGTGGGGAAGATTCCCCTCTGCCTCCTTACTTATAATAGTAAGCACTTATTCCGGCTTGGCAATACTTGCAAAGGCACAATGATTGTGAATTGATTCAAAACTTTCCACATCCACTTGATACCACGAAATTTTAGGGTGTTTTTCCAGCCCCATAGCAGCATTGCGGACCACATCTTCCACGAAGGTCGGATTTGAAAAACTTTTTTCAGTAACGTGTTTTTCATCCTCACGCTTGAGCAGAGAAAAAACTTCGCATGATCCTGAGCCTTCGGCAATTTCCACCAGATCTTCGATCCAGACGAAGCCCTTGGATTTGGTCTTGATGTGTACCACCGCCCGCTGACTGTGGGCACCTTCGTCGCTGATGGCCTTGGAGCAGGGACAGACGGTCATAACCGGAACTTTCACACCGAGGGTGAATTCCAGATTATCCCCGACCATTTCCCCTTCCACCGTGCATTCGTAGCTCATGATACCCTTACGCCCGCTGACAGGGGAAGTCTTTTGCAGACAGTAAGGGAAACTCAGCTCAGCATGCGCACTTTTAGCTTCAAGACGGCGCAGGATATCGCTGAGCAGGTTGTGGAAACTTTTGTAGTCCAACTCTTCGGTCCAGTCTTCCAGTGCTTCTACAAAACGACTCATATGAGTGCCCTTGAAATGCGCGGGCAGGTCTACGGATAAAGCAACTTTAGCCATAGTGGACTGGCTGCCGGATTCCCGGTCACGCACCACAAGGGGGAGGGTCAAATCCCGCACGCCGACCCGGTCGATGGACATAGCAACTTTTGCAGGACTGTTCTGTACGTCTTCCATTTAAACGAGTTCCTCACCAGTAGTAGTCAGCCCGAGCTTGCCGTGCTTAACGCCCTTGGTGGAAATCAAACGATGGGCAAGCTCTTTAATCTGCTTGCCGTCACCCTTGAGCACCATGACTTCGAGGCAATTATCGTGATCCAGATGCACGTGCAGGGTGGACATAATCAGGTCGTGGCTGTCGTGCTGCAATTCTGTCAGCCGCTGTGAAAGCCCGCTCTGGTGATGATCGTAAACAAGAGAAAGAGTCCCGGCCATTTGCCCTTCGGTCTCATCCCATTCCTTTTCCACCAGCATGTTGCGGATCAAGTCACGAATGGCCTCCGAGCGGGTCTGGTAACTTTTCTCGTCACAAAGTTTATCAAATTTTTCAAGAAGATCGGAATCAAGGGAAACCCCGAAACGAATTGTTTTACCCATTTCAAACCTCCGTAAAAATCATATGGATTTGCCGGGAACAACTTCCCGGATATTAACTGTCATTTCCGCATTGCAGCAGGCGGCCTTTTCAGTCAGGGGCAGCGATGTTTTCCAGCCCAACGATTCGAGCTTATCCCAAACCGGGACAGAAACATCACGCCTCGGCTCAGCCATCCAAATGGCTCCGCCCGGCTTTAGTACGCACCGGAAAAGTTTTTCCAGCGGATCAAAAAATCTTTTTTCGTAGAGGATATCCCCGCCCCAGATAAAATCAAAAGAATTCTCGGCAAGGGACGGTTCACGCCAGTCCATCTGCAACCAGAGCGGCTGAGCGGTTCCGTTGGAAACGGCGTTATCTTTTGCAAAATAAAGCGGCGGCAATTCGTAATCAAAAGCGACAACTTCTGCGCCAAGTGATTGACCGATAACAGCGGTAAGCCCCAGCCCGCAACCGAGATCAAGACATTTACGTCCTTTAATCAGATCTGAATTACGATAAAGCCACTCCCCCAGCAAAACGCTGGCAGGCCAGAGTTCAGCCCAATAGGGAAGCCGTTCATCATCGCCGAATTCATCTTCGCCGATTTCATCCCAAAGGGTCTCAAGATCGGCTGTACGTTCTATATTCCAAACCCTTCCGGCGGTTTTAACTTCTATCAATTCCCGTTCACCGGAAATGTAATCTTTCAATTAAAGAACTCCTGTTTGACCTATTGAGTATGCGTATTTTCGTCAAAAGACAAGTTTCAGTAACACGAAATATATCGCTGCAAAATTATAAAATCATTCAATTTTAATTTATGAATAATTTTACAGAATATTTTTCTGCAAATTAGCCCTGTTCAAGTCTTTTATTTCTCAGGCAGGAATGCTATCAGGTGCGAGTTATCCATAAAGACACGGTCAAAATAACAACATAAATCAGTCTATCCACAGAAGGAGGCCACATGATTCCGCAGGAACTTCTTTACGCCAAATCTCACGAATGGCTCAAGGTTGACGGTGAAAACGGTATTATCGGCATCACCCATTTTGCTCAGGAACAGCTCGGCGACCTTACTTTCGTCGAACTCCCGCAGGAAGGCGACACTTTCGCAGCAGGCGACGAATTCGGCTCTATCGAATCCGTAAAAGCTGCCAGCGAAATGTACGCTCCGGTTGATTGCGAAGTTGTCGCAGTGAACGAAGCACTGGAAGACGCACCCGAAAAAGTCAACGAAGATCCTTACGGTGACGGCTGGCTCATGAAAATCAAAATCACCGGCCCCACTGACGGACTTCTTGATGCCGCAGCCTACGAAAAGGTTACTGAAGAAGACGCTCACTAATCCGGAGCCGCTCTTTACTATATAGTACACAAACATCCCCGCCGACCGCTCACGTCAGCGGGGATTTATTTTTATACCGGAGGACATAATGCCTTACGTACCCCATTCCCCGGAAGAAATCCGGGAAATGCTTGATGTGATCGGCGTGGACTCCGTGGAAGATCTCTTTGCCGAAATCCCGACTGAACTGCGCCCCAAAAGCTTTGCCCTGCCAAAAGGCAAAAGCGAAATGGCGGTTTTGCAGCAGCTTGAAGAAATGGCAGCAAAGAACACCACGGACCTGACCAGCTTTCTCGGAGCAGGATTCTACGACCATTTCATTCCCACTGCGGTTGATGCACTCTCTTCCCGCAGCGAATTCTATACCGCCTACACCCCTTATCAGCCGGAATCCTCTCAGGGAACTTTGCAGGCGATCTTCGAATACCAGACCGCCATGGCGCGGCTCATGGGCATGGACTACGCCAACGCCTCTGTTTATGACGGCGGGTCCGCGCTCTACGAAGCCACTCTCATGGCTGTGCGCAAAACCAGACGCAAAAAAATCATAGTCAGTGAAGCACTGAACCCCATCTACCGGGTCATGCTTGATTCATACACCACCAACCTGAACCTTGAACTTATCACCGTGCCCCACAACCACGGCCGCACCAACGTCAAGTCCATCACCGCAGCAGTCGATAAGGACACCGCAGCTGTGATTGTTCAGAACCCCAACTTTTTCGGTTCAGTGAACGACTTCACTGAAATGTTTGAAAAAGTTCATGAGCACAAAGCTCTGGCAATCATGTCCACCTACCCGGTTATGCAGTCTGTTCTGAAGACTCCCGGACAGATGGGTGCCGACATCGCCATCGGTGACGGCCAGTCCATCGGACAGCCCCTGTCCTTCGGCGGCCCTTACCTCGGCATCATGACCTGCACCAAAGCTCTGGTTCGCCAGATGCCGGGACGCATTGCCGGACGCACAGAAGACGAGGACGGCAAGACCGGTTACGTACTGACCATTCAGGCTCGTGAGCAGCACATCCGCCGCCAGAAAGCGACATCCAACATCTGCTCCAACCAGGCTCTCTGCGCCCTGCGTACCCTGATCCATCTCTGCCTGCTGGGCGAAGAAGGTCTGCGCCGCACTGCCACACTTTCCGTGGAACGCGCCCATTACGCAGCAGAGCGACTCACCGCCATTGACGGCGTTGAAATGTTTACCAAGGGTCCCTTTGGTAATGAGTTCGCAGTATCCCTGCCGGTCAATGCTTTCGAAGTAATCGACAAACTCACTGAGCGCGGCATCATCCCAGGCTTCCCTGTGGGACGCTACTACGAAGGATTTGAAAACGTACTGCTGGTGGCCTGCACAGAAAAGACCACTGAAGAACAGATCGGCATCTTTGCTGAAATTCTGCGGGGGACAATCTAATGAAGACAGTATTTGAAAAATCCGTTCCCGGTCGTGAAGGCTGCTGGCCTGAAGAACCCAAGACCAAAATCGAGGACTTCATACCCACTGAGCTTCTGCGTGAAGAAGCCGGTATGCCCTCCCTTTCCGAGCTGGACGTGGTCCGCCACTTCACCCTGCTCTCCCAGAAAAACTTCGGTGTGGATTCCAATTTCTATCCCCTTGGTTCCTGCACCATGAAATACAACCCCAAGTTCACTGAAGTAGTGGCCGCCATGCCCGGATTCGCCAAGCTGCATCCGGTTATATCCCAGCTTAAGGGAGCAGGCCGCCATTGTCAGGGCGCACTTGAGGTTATCCACGAAACCGAATCCCTGCTCAGCGAACTGACCGGAATGGCTGCATTCACCATGCACCCCATGGCCGGTGCACACGGCGAACTGACCGGGGTTATGCTCATGGCCGCTTACCATCGCGACAAGGGCAATAAAAAAACCAAGATCGTCTGCCCGGATTCCGCCCACGGCACCAACCCCGCTTCCGCCGCAGTTGCCGGATACGATGTTGTTTCCGTTGAATCCAAAGACGGTATCATCACCCCCGAAGCACTCGCCGAGGTTCTGGATGATGAGGTGGCTGGCGTAATGATGACCTGCCCCAACACCCTTGGGCTTTTCGAGACCCATTTGCAGGAACTGGTGGAAATGATCCACGAAAAGGATGCCCTGCTCTACTATGACGGCGCAAATATGAACGCCATCATGGGCAAGCTGCGCGTGGGCGATGCCGGATTCGACATCGTGCACCTCAACCTGCACAAGACCCTCGGTACCCCGCACGGTGGCGGCGGTCCCGGTTCCGGTCCTGTCGGTGTAAGTGAAAGGGTTAAGCCCTTCCTGCCCATCTCCCGCGTTGAAAAACTGGAAGACGGTCAGTACTACCTTGACTACGACGCTCCGAAATCCATCGGTTATGTTGCCCCCTTCTACGGCAACTTCGGCGTCTATCTTAAGGCTTACGCATACATGCTCCGTCTCGGACGCGAAGGTCTGACCCGCGCCACTGAAGGTGCGGTCCTCAGCGCAAACTACATGCGCAAACGTCTCGAAAACCATTACGAGATTCCCTACAACCGCATCTGCATGCACGAATTTGTTGCATCCGCAGTAGAGCAGGCCAAGAACGGCGTTCGCGCTCTCGACGTTGCCAAGGCACTGCTGGATAAGGGACATCATGCCCCGACCATCTACTTCCCGCTCATCGTGAAGGAATGCCTGATGATCGAACCTACTGAGACTGAAAATAAAGAAACCATCGACCTCTTTATCGACGATCTCATTGAGATCGCTGAAATGGCGGAAAAGAACCCCGAAGCGTTGCAGGCCGCCCCGCTTACCACCTCTGTAAAGAGACTGGATGAGACCAAGGCCGCACGTTCCATGGTGATTACTGATGACATCAAATAGTTTCCCGACAGAATCACGCTCCTACGACCTCGTGGTCGTAGGGGCCGGTCCGGGTGGTTTTGACGCAGCCCTCGAAGCTGCGGAGGAAGGCATTAAAGTCGCGCTGGTTGAAAAAGACCTGCTCGGCGGAACCTGCCTCAATGTGGGTTGCATTCCCACCAAAATGTACCTCGGTGCAACCTCTCCGGTAGAAGAACTGGCAGCCCAGTCCAAGGCACGCGTTGCCAAGGGTGAAATCGAAATCGATTTCAAAGCCTTGTGTACAAAGAAAGACCGCTTTATTGCGGCAACCCGCAAGGCCATGGCCCAGAAAGCCAAAAAACTGGGTATCGACCTCTACCCCGCTGTCGCCAAGGTGATTGAGCCTGGCAAGGTAGAGGTTTCCCACCCTGAAGAACAGGCTGTACTTGAGTACAAAAACCTGATCCTCGCCACGGGTTCCCACCCAACCGTATTTCCCGGACTTGAGCCAGACAACGAAACCATTCTCGACAATGCAGGATTTCTCGCGCTGGAAGAAATGCCCACTTCATTGCTGGTCATCGGAGCGGGTTTTATCGGTCTTGAAATGGCTCAGATCGCCCACCGCACAGGATGCAAAATCACCGTGGTGGATGCCCTTGATCGCATCGCAGTATATGAAGATCCGGAAGTGTCTAAAGCTTTGCAGGGTGTATTCAAGCGTCACAAGTGGAAATTCAATCTCGGTGTGAAGGTTAAATCCGTGACCGCCGAGAACGGACAAGCCGTGCTGCGAACAGAAGACGGTGAAGAAATCACTGCCGACAAGGCACTCATCGCCATCGGACGCCGCCCCAATTCCGCAGATCTCGGTCTTGATGCACTTGGTGTGGAAACCGCAGGTCCCGGATTCGTCAAGGTTAACGAAAACCTTGAAGCCGCCGACAACGTTTACGCCATCGGTGACCTGAACGGCAAAATCCTGCTCGCCCACGCCGCCAGCCATCAGGCCGGGTACGTGGTCCGCCGCATTGCCGGAAAAACCGAAGACGCATACGAACACGGTCCCATCCCGTCCATTCTCTACGGTTCCCCGGAAACCATGCGTGTAGGGCTCATGCCCGCCGACCTAGAAGGTCAGGGGGAAGTTAAAACTTCATCCTTCCCGCTGGTAGCCAACCCCATTGCGCAGGCCTATGCATCCACGCAGGGCTTTGTAAAAGTGGTCTGGCTTGATGGCAAAGTTGCCGGGATCACCGCAGTAGGACACCATGTCTCAGGCTTCACCACCGCAGCAGCCATGATAGTACAGGAAGGCTGGACCAAGGACGACATCCACAAGGTAGTCTTCCCCCATCCGTCTCTGGATGAAGCACTGCTTGGTGCACTGAAAGCGGAGCAGAAATAAGAATGCCTCCGGCGGCTCTCCGAGGGCCAAAGAAACTTTTTATTGCGCCCCTTCCTGGGGCTTACCCCTTCGGGGCGGTGCTTTTAGGCACCGGGCAAATCCGCTTTCCTGCGGATTTGTGTAAAAAGTTTCTCTGGACTCTTCAAAAACCTTTAGTTTGGCTTCGCCGCTGACGCACGACACATCTACCAAATACAAAAAGTCCTCTGTTCATTTGAGCAGAGGACTTTTCTTATGCTTCATTTGCTACTACCATTTGCTCATGCTAATATGGTCGGCAATGGTATTTTTATGAAACACGGAGTGATAATGTCCAGAGCAGTCTCCATTTTAGTGCTACTTATTATTGTAGCATTCCCAACCGGTTCTGCAGCGCGCATGGAAATAAAATTTGCAACTCAGGATTTTTTTCCATTCTCATACGAAGAAAATGGAGAAATCAAAGGTCCGGGGGCAGAAATCGTGCGCGAGGTATGCAAAAAGATTGATGTAAAATGTAGTATTGGACTTTATCCGTGGCGCAGATCACTGGCGATGTGCAATAAAGGACAGATTCAGGCCCTTTTCATGGTAGGAAAAAACAAAGAACGAGTTCAGGATTTTTACTTCAGCCCTCCCTTAATAGCAACCGAATACGGTTTCTTTGAATGTCTGGATAAGCCAATAAAGTATGAAGGAATTACAAGCCTTCATAACATGACGATCGGGACGTACGGCCCATCGAATACCTCCTATAGTTTGGAAAAACTCGTAATAGGCCCTGACAACAACATAAATATAGATATAACCCCGGACGATCTGACACAATTCAAAAAACTGGCTAGATGCAGAGTTGATGCAGTATATTCAAACAAAGACGTTGGTTTGGCGATAATGAAAAGGTTAAAAATAAAAAATATCGCCTATGCAGGAACGGAAAAAAGACTAAATTACTACATAGCATTTTCCAAAAAGAGTACACCGTCTGTGCTTGTAAGGAAATTTAACCTTTGTCTTTCGCTAATGAAACAATCAGGTCGTTTACAACAAATTCTGCAAAAATACGGTTTACAAGCAGCCGACTAACCTCCCAGCACAAACCGTTCAATCTCATCTATGCGCTTCAAATAATCCTGTGTGTAAAGCGGCCCGTTGGCAGTAAATAAAGCAGCCTTATTGCGGTGTGCCTGACACCAATGCGCTAAAACAGGATTAGGCCAGATACGTGAATACGTTTTAATCATGTGCAGGGTACTGTGACAGACCGGGGTGAACTCAGCTGTCCGGGCCAAAAGGTCCGTATAATCTTTGCCCAGATCGAGAAAAAAAGATCCGATAGCCCGTGCGCACTGATAGTTTGCCCCGGAAGAAAGCATCTTGATAAGTTTGTCTTCGGGAAATTTTTCAGGTTGCCATGGGCGTAACCATTCATCGGGAACAATTTCTTCCTCAGAATAATCTATTTGTCCTTCTTTCAAAAACTGCTCAATTTTTCCGGCAAGCACAAGCCACATGGAACCGATATGTTCAACATCGCGGCTGGCATGCAGTCCGGTGATTGTGTTGTTCTCCTCGGTGAGTTTAAACTTTAAAAACGGGCAATGAGCTTCAATCTTCTTTTCAGACTTATTCCAGATTCCACCAAAAATTCGATCCATTTCAATTACGTTTAGATTATCAATTTCACTTTCCCAGCTTTTAAGAATCGGCTTGGCTGTACGCCAGAGATCAGACCAGCCATCAAGATATGAATATGGGTCCGGACCGAATGCCGGATAATGGGAAAGCCGGGAGACTACAATGATGGGTACTTGCAGAAAACGTTCCCGCAGATTACCAAGCATTTCCCGGTACCGTTTCAGATAACTGCCCGGTTTTGCCTGCACCATGCCGAAATTTCCCTTCATCCACGCTTCAAATTCAGGATGTTCCTGCCATGCTTCGGGATTGACAAAAAATATGTATTTGGATTCCCCATGCACGAAAAGCGGACTGTTTTCATGAAAAAGATTCATCACAATAAGCTGCGGATCAGGATCATCAGGCCCGATCATCTGGAACTGGTGGACCAGCTTGCGATCATGGTAATATTTATCCAGACCGAACTTTACATCCATGGCAGCCAATTCTTCGGGAATAATTCCCGGAGAACTGTTATAAGTAAACGGGGAAGCCAGAACACGATAAGTGCACGGGTGTCCCGATTTTTCTACCGCCCTGCCGAGGAAATCCATTTGACAGTTTCCCAAAAAGTAAAGCATTCTGATTCCTTGATGGTTGTTGTTTAACTGTCCGGATTTCACTCTATTGCCGACTTACAGTCAAGCCCCTGAAGAATGAAAGAAATTAAAGTCGAAACATTCGTACTCGGTCCCCTTGAGACCAACTCCTACCTGCTCACAGCCGGGTCTGATGCAGTGGTCATCGATTGCGGAATGGACCCGGACCCTATGCTGCAAGCCATCCGCGAACGGGCTCTGAATGTTCACTCCATCTACCTGACTCATATGCACCTTGATCACGTAGGCGGTGTGGGACCGTTGCAACAAGTTACCGGAGCCACGGTTTACGGTAATCTGGACGATCTCTACCTCAACGAGATTCCGGTCAAAGAAGGTGGTTCACGTGAGTTCAAAGAACTGCTTGATTTCGAAATTACAGACATAAAACAAGGGCGCAAAACAATCCTCGATAATCCGGTGATGATCATCGGAACTCCGGGACATACTCCCGGCAGCCTATCCTATTTTTTCCCGGCCCAGAACTTCATTTTTGTGGGGGACCTGCTGTTCATGATTTCAGTTGGCCGCACTGATCTTCCCGGTGGCAACAGCGACGCACTGCTCAACTCCATTAGAAACCGCATCTTCATCCTTCCCGGACAGACCCAGATATTCTCCGGGCACGGACCCATGACCACTGTCAAACACGAACTGCGAAACAATCCTTTTTTTATTGAAAAATAAAAAAAGGAGTACCCAATTTTGAGCACTCCTTTATCAAATTCATATTGAAAACAAAAATCTAATACTTCAAACCCAGCTGTTTTTTCAGGTAGGTGAAATCAATATGCTTTTCCACCAGATCAACGCCATGTTTGATCTTGGCTGATTCACGCAGCTTGTGACGGGAAAGAATGTCTTCCATCTTCTTGGCAACGCTGAAAGTATCATCGCGAACTACAATGATAGGAGTCTCCAATACTTCCGAACGGGTCAGGATAATATCATTGGGGTAAAGGTTACCGGTCAGCACCAGACACGGGCACTCCCCTTCAAGGGCCACCAGCTGCACGTCTGAACGGTCACCACCAACGATGACCGCTGAATTACGATGCCTGCGGAAGTGGGTCATGAAATTTTCCACCTGCATAGTACCGATAAGAAAACTTTCCACTGGCTGGTCAGTGCGGTTGTGGGCGGTAATAATCTTTCCGCCAAGACGGTCAGCCAAATCCCCAACTTTAATAGTACCCATAAGCGGGTCTTTGGGAATAACGCCAAGCACTTTAACACCCTTGCGTTCAAGAAAAGGTTTAATCAGGGTGGTAATCTCATCCATGAAGGTCGGCGGGATGTCGTTGAGCACAACACCAGCCAGATTATCCCCCAGTGCTTCCTTGAGCACGACCAGATAATCGTAGTTAAGTTCCTTCTGGAAACGGTCAATAACCACACACTTGACGCCCAGTGTCTTGACCAGATGGATTCCATCCACCCCGCAATATTTGCCGGAATACATGGAACCGGACCCGGCAACCAGCGTAAGATCCTTACCCGCACTGATCTTGGCATAGCCGTCGACAATGGGCTGGACATGGTCCTCAACTTTACCGTTAAAGGCCTGCACCTTGAAATCGTGGGTAACAACTACCGGGGTAACAACATTGGGAGGATTGGACACGCCGAGCACATCCTGAATAAAGAAAGCATCCTCATCACCCAGCCTGCCGTCAACTTCCGCAGGAATAGCACCCACGGGCTTCATATACCCAAGGCTGATACCCTGCTTCTGAAAATGCAAACCCAAGCCCATGACAATCATGTTCTTGCCGGAATAACCGCTAGTAGAACCAATATATAAACCGGACATAAAGTCCTCCTTGTAATCAAAAAATCTTAGCTTACTGTCATGCGCATGTTAGCGACCACAGCTCCGTCCGGTCCTGCGATAACCGGGTTGAATTCAGCTTCCTGAATTTCCGGCAGATCCGAAGCCATCTGCGACACCATGAGCAGCACATCTTCCAGCGCACCGAGATTTACAGCTGCACCGGAACGTACCCCTCTTAAAATAGGATACGCCTTGATCTCACGGACCATTTCCTGAGCATCGTTAAGTGCCAGCGGAGCCAAGCGCGATGATACATCACCAAGCAGGTCCACGTGAAGCCCCGCAAGGGAAAAATTTATAAGCGGCCCGAACTGCGGATCGCGCTTAAAACTGACCACAATCTCGTGAGAATCCTTCGGTCCCATAGCCTGCACCAGACACCCGGTAATGTAGGCATCCTTGCACCTTCTGGCCGCACGGGTCGTGATTTGCATAAAGGCCTTACGCAGGGCCTGCGGGGTCTGGATATCAGTGACAACCAAACCGAGTTCCTGCTTACGGGATATCTGCGGCGAAGCGACCTTAAGAGCCACGGGATAGCCGATCCTCTTGGCGGCTTTTGCGGCCTGATTGGATGTCCGGGCCAAAACGGTTTCCGGCACTGGGAGCTCGTAAGCGGAAGCCAGCTGCTGAGCATCAAGCTCCACCAGTTCGGTCAGCCCGGTCTTACGGCAATTTTCCACAATGGACTTGGCCTTGGAATAATCGCGCCTGAAACAGACATCAATGGGCCAGTCCTTTTTCTGCCAGCGGTAACAGCGGGTCATGGCATCAAGGGAACGGACCGCGGCTTCTGGAAATTCATAACAGGGAATTCCGGCAGCGCGGAGCATCCTGCGTGCTTTTCTGGTCGAATGATCACCCATAAAACAGGTGATGATCGGCTTGTCGCAATCCTTTTCCAGTTCAATTATATCTGCGGCAACTTTTTCCACATCGTCAAGGATGTTTGCTGCCGGGGTCAAAATCACCAGAATGGAATGAAAAACTTCATCTTCAGCAACAGCGCGAAGCACGCGGTGGTAAGTATCCGCCTTGGCATCACCAAGCATGTCGATGGGATTGTACAGGGATGCGTATGGAGGAAGCACTTCCTTCATCTTTTCAAGAGTGGCGGAAGATGGACGGGAAATATTCAATGTGCCCTTTTCAGCCATATCGGTGGCAAGAATACCCGGCCCGCCGGAATTTGTGACGATAGCCACATTGGAACCATTCGGCAACGGCTGGCAGGAAAAGGCATGGGCAAGGTTAAACATATCCTCAATGTCCACAGCCTGCATAACCCCGGTCTGGTTGAACGCAGCATTGTAAGCGGTGGTGGCCCCGGTCAAATGTCCGGCATGAGCGGATGCGGCCCTTGCGCCGGATGGTGTTTCCCCGGCCCGCAGCAGGATCAACGGTTTTTTAAAAGTGGTATCGTATGCTGTGCGCAGAAAATCCTGCCCGTCCTTAAGAGTCTCGCAATAACCGACAATAACTTTGGTATCGTCATCATTAGCGAGATAGCTGAACATGGTTGCCTCGCCAAGAACGGCCTTGTTGCCGAGGCTGATAAATTTGGAAAAGCCGACCCCTTCACTATTGGCCCAGTCAAGAGCTGTACTGCACATGGCCCCGGATTGTGAAAGGAATGCAATATTTCCCTTAAGTGTAAAATCAGGATCAAGGCTGGCATTCATGGACAAGGTTGAATTCATGAGTCCCATACAATTAGGACCTAGAATAATCATGTCATGGTTCTTGGCAGTTCTTGCCAATTGCTGTTCCAGACGGTAACCTTCGCGTCCTGTTTCCCCGTAACCGCCGTTGGTGACAACAACAGCCCGGACCAGAATTTCCGAAAGATCATCCAGAACTGGAATGGCTTCGGCTGGAGGAAGGCAAATCAAGGCCAGATCGATCCCGCGGGGAAGCTCGGAGACAGAAGAAAAAGCATCAAGACCGTGAACTTGGTCCCCTTCCCCATTGACGGGGAATATTTTTCCCTTATATCCAGAGGCAAGAAGATTGGCAGCAATGATGCCAGCCTTATCCTTAGGATCGGCGGTAACACCGATTACGGCAATCGCTTTTGGCTCAAACAAGGCCTTTAAACATGAGTATGAATACATTCGTTAATATAAATTCAAGCAGGTTTGTATGGTAGAAAATTTTTCACGCCTCCAGCAAGGTATCCACTATCGATTTTCTCAAGTCAAGCATTTAGCCACAGCACTGACCCACAGTTCATGGGCAAATGAGCAGTCTGAGCCTGTTGAAGATAACGAACGGCTGGAATTTTTAGGTGATGCGGTGCTTGAACTTTGTGTAACCGAAGAACTGTTTAAGCGGTTCAAGGACGCCCACGAAGGCCAGCTGACCAAGATCAGATCCAAGCTGGTCAAAGAGAAAAGCCTTGCAGCTATTGCTCATGAGCTTGAAATCAACGCTTTCCTGAAGCTGGGTAAAGGCGAAGAAGCACAAGGCGGCCGGACCCGGTCCTCCCTCATGGCAGATGCCATGGAAGCTGTTATCGGGGCGGTGTTTCTGGATGGCGGCTATGCTGAAGCCCAGAAATTCATCATGAGAATATTTGAAGATAAGTGGCCTGAAACTTTCAAAATTGAAAGTTCCAAAGACTTTAAAAGCAAATTGCAGGAAGTAACTCAGGCCAGATTCAAAGAACGCCCGACATACGTGCTGACCGGAACCAAAGGCCCCGAGCATGAAAAAATATTTATGGTAAACCTGAATCTCCCGGACGGGAAATCATTTGATTCGGAAGGTTCGAGTCTAAAAAAAGCCGAGCAGACCGCTGCGGCAAAAGCTCTGGAATATCTTACTGAAAATGAGGCTGACGCTTCAAATTAAAAATTCAGACGGCTGAACAACTGCCAGATGTGAGGCACAAAAAAAGGCTGGAACAATGCGTATACAGACATACGCCGGTTTCAGCTTTTTTACGCCCAAAAATAGTTCAAGGACCGGGAGGCGGTGATCAATCGCCTCCACAGTCCTTAATCTTCACCGATTATCTCAAGCGGCTTTAGCCGCCAATGAGCTGCATAGCCATCTTCGGCAGTGAGTTAGCCTGCGAGAGCATTGCTACCGCGGACTGAGTGAGAATCTGGTTACGTACGAATTCGGTCATTTCAGTTGCTACGTCCACATCGGAGATGCGGGATTCAGCAGCCTGAACGTTTTCTGCCTGAATGGAAAGGTTGGTGATGGTATTTTCCAACCTGTTCTGCATGGCACCAAGGTTCGCACGAATCTTATCTTTAGAAATAATTGCCTGCTGGAGCTTATCCAGAGCTTCCTGAGCCAACGCCTGAGTGGAGATGGAAGTCTGCACGCCAAGAGCGGAAGCGGTGGATTCACCGATTGCGATGTAGTAGTAGTCTTCCGCGCAGTCGTTACCTGTTCCGAAGTGGACCTTCAGCGGGCCGGTGGAATGAAGACCGGAACCGTCATGAGATCCGGTACCACCGGAAAGGTTACCGTTAAGCAGGTGGATACCGTTAAAGTCGGTAGCATTGGCGATACGGGTAATTTCCGAAGCCATAGCCTGAAATTCAGAGTCGATGATCAGGCGCTGATCAGAGTTGTAGGTACCGGTGGATGCCTGAGTTGCGAGCTCTTTCATACGAATGAGCTTTTCATCGATTACTTGCAGTGCTCCGTCTGCGGTCTGAATCATGGAGATAGCGTCGTTGGCGTTTCTCATACCCTGGTTAAGGGATTTAACGTCAGCGCGCATAAGTTCACGAATTGCGAGACCGGCAGCATCATCAGCTGCGGTGCCGACTCTCAAACCTGAGGAGAGACGACGGGTAGAAGTACCAAGGTTGCCGTACGATTCTTGAAGATTTCGCGAGGCACGCATTGCCATAAGGTTGTGGTTAATGACTAAGGACATATCTGAACCTCCTTGTAGTTCACAAAATTCCGTTTTTGTTAACCAACCTTAAGCAGAGCGCGTGCCAAAGATATTTTAATCAGATATTTCAACATATTAGACATATAAATAAAGTCTAGACTTCTTTATATTCAGCTCAAGAGTCAATTTTTTCCCGCCCTTGCAGGGTATTTTCCGTCATTTTTCAGAGCAAAGGGAAAAGCTGTCCCGCATCACACATAAGACATCGTTATTTATATCTTTTTAGCGTCAAAACTTATGATCTATAGGAAATTTATTCCACAACACCACCGGCACTGTGAATCAAGAAACATTAAGTAAATCATGAAAATATAACTTGAGAAAACATTTCTTAGGACAAAGATAGAAAGGCAAAAAAAAATGGAAACCCCGCATCCGAAACGGCATTTTCGGCTGCGGGGTTCCCGGGTACCTGTGCAGTCGGGGGAGTCAATCCCGTCTGCGGAGGTTGTAGAAGGAGTTTTCCTATATATTCAGCATCAATTCAGGATACATCATTCACTTTAGCGCTTGAGCTGGATAAGCTCGCCCATCATGGTATCTGTGGTCGTAATAACCTTGGAGTTGGCCTGAAAACCGCGCTGGGTGGTAATCATGTTCACAAACTCGACTGCAAGGTCCACGTTGGACATTTCAAGGGAGTTGGCCGCGATAGACCCTTTGCCGCCGCTGTTAGGCAGGCCGGTCAAAGCATCCCCGGATTCCCTAGTCTGGGTAAAGAGGTTACCGCCTTCACGCCGCAGTCCCCAGTCATTATTGAACGAAGCGAGAGTCAGTACGTAAAGTTCCTGAATCTGTCCGTTGGAATAACGTCCGGTCAAAACTCCGTCCCTGCTTACAGAAGTACTCTGTAAGAAACCTGCGGTGTAACCGTCCTGAGACTGGAACAGGGTAGTGGAGCCGGAGCTGTAACTGGTTGTGGACAGGGCACTTTTTTCCGCATCACCGAAGTTGGGAATACCGCTTATGTCGGTAATATTGGTGCCGAGCAAGCTTGCATTTGAAGCTGCGGCAGATCCCCACCCTTTGGTAGTTCCAGTACCTGAAAGATCCTGGTTGGTTAAACCGAAGTTCATCTCAATTGTTACCGGATCATTACTGGCATCGGTAAAACTTGCGTTGGACCTTGAGAGAAAGTTTGCTGTCAAAACGGGCAACCCATCTTGTGAGAACTCTGCCAGAGTCCACTCGTCAGCATTTCTGAGATCTGTTGCGGCAGTACCGCCGTTACTCTTAAGACTATAGGCTGATACACCGGTCAGGTCACCGGCTGCGTTGAAAGTCATTGTTCCGGTCATAAGCAGACCAGCTGCGGAAGTTCCGGCGAAATTAACACCGTCATCGGAAATGCGCCCGTCTTCTTCGGGATCGCAGGTCACAATAAATTCCCAGACCTTCTTACCACCGGCGTTACTGAGGGTAACCTGATCAAAATAAGTGGTAACATTATGAGCAGAACCGTTGGCATCATAGACCTTGAGAGTAGACTGGTAACCGTACAGAGAATCACCAAGCGGCGGCTCAGCAGCTCCATCCCAGGCATTAAAGAGGGACAGATAGGGAGCGGTACTGTCAGTTGAGCGGCTTGCTTCCCCGGAATCAAGGTTGGTGATCATATTAATAGTAGTAGTAGCCTTCGGTGCGGACTGAAAATTTTCCAGTCTGATGTCAGTAGGTACACCGACAGTACGCACTGCGGTGTTGGTATTTACACTGGTTCCGGTGGCAACCTGTGAATTGCTTTCATCCTGAACTTTCCAGCCCTGAAGCACATAACCATGCGGGTCGGTGAGATAACCGTCTTTGTCAAAACGGAAGTTACCCGCTCTTGTGTAATAGGAAGTCTCTTCACTCTTGGGAGAGACTATGAAAAATCCGTCACCACCGATTGCGAGGTCGGTGGACTCAGAGGTTGTTTCAAAAGACCCCTGAGCATAGTCGGCATAAATTGCCCCAACCTGCACGCCTCGACCGACCTGTGCGATACCGGTGGCAGTGGACATGTCCTGGCTGATGGCGTCTTCAAAGTGCATTTTAGCACTCTTGAAGCCGACTGTGTTTACGTTTGCAATGTTGTTACCAAGCACGGACATCTTGTCGCCGTGTGCCTGCAAACCTGTGATTCCTGAGAATAATGATGCTGATAAACCCATTAGAACCTCCTAAAGTCCTGTTGACTCGCGAATGAATCCTTATCCTTTAAGCCGGGGCCATGCCGTTGGCCTGATTAGCTTGAAGATGAATCAGGTGATTCACTTGATGAATCGGAAACATCCGTCGGACTTACTACTTCCTTGATGTTGAGGAAGTTGATGTAACGACCGTCTTTAAGGTGCAGAAACTGCTGACCACCTTCGGAAACAACTCCCGAGACTTCGCCACTGACTTCCGTCTTAACCATTACCGGGCTGCCGTTTGCGTCTTCCGCCGCCATGGCGATAGTGTAAACACCGTCCGGAACATCTTTGCCTGCCCAGTTCTTTCCGTCCCATTCGAACTCGTAGGTCCCTTCAGCCTTCGAGCCGAGCTGAACTGTGCGCATAAGATTCTGGTTTTTGTCGTAAATATTGATGAACGCATTTGCCACCGGTTCTCCAAGACCGTAAAAGACCTTACTGACCTTGTCTCCTTCACGGCTGACAGTGTAACCTTCCGCTTTAACTTCCTTGCCGATGAAGCCGACTGCGGAGACCATCTGTTCCTGAGTGCCGTTATTGATCATAGTCTTGATGTTACTGTTCACCTGAGTGAGCTGTTCAAGGCTGGAGAACTGTGCCATCTGCGCCATGTACTCTTTATCTTCCATGGGATTCGCCGGGTCCTGATTCTGCATCTGGGTAAGAAGGAGCTTCAGAAAATCATCCTGCCCCAACTGACTTTTATGCGTTGGCTGGTTGCTTGCTGCCATATCGGCTTCTGCCCTGCCAAGTATGTTACTGAACCCTACGTATCCCATGACTACACCTCTTTATTTTTACTAAGCGGGGCTAAATTTATGTTAAGCCACTATGTAAAGCCCGCTCTGGGAAATTTGTGCCTTCTGATCTAGAGACTGCATTTCCTGGGCCAAAGAGGTTCCTTCCTGTCTTAAAGTCTGCCAACGCTTGCGCATTTCGGACATCATCTCCTGATATTGCGCAGAGTTATGGTCTTCTGCATTTTTCCATGAAGAGTCTGTCTGACCGTCTGAAATACCGGTCTGGACTTCAAGTTTTTCCACTTTGAGGCCCTGCTCTTCCAGAGCCTGCTTCACAACTTCGAGCTGCTCGGCAATAACTTTCGCTGTTTCGGGGTTTTCCGCCCTGATAGTGGCCTGAACGTCCTTGTTCTTGACCTGCAACATCACGTTAACAGTGCCCATATCATGAGGATTAAGCTGCAATGTCAGTTGCTTGCGTCCCTGACCGAGATTCTTGAAAATCCCTTCCTGAACCTGCTCAAGAACATTGGACCGGGCAGTATTTTCCCACACGGTACTGGTCTTGCCGACCTGTGCGGACTTGACCGCACTTTGCAAGGTTCCCATCCCGTTACCGAAAATATTACCATTGAGATTACCTTCGCCCTTCACAAAGGATTCATCGCTAAGCTTTCCGAAAAAATCGTTCCAAGTGTCCACGTCGTCAGAATCAGAAAGAAGCTGCTCCAGCCAATGGCGGTTGGAGTTCTTATCATCAGATTGTCCGGCATTCTGCTTGCCCGGACTGGAGTCCCCCTTCAGATTGGGATTGCTGTCCTTCTGTGCAGAATTCTCTCCATTCTGCCCATTTTGGACGTCCTGCTTAGCACTCTCGCTGACATCCTTGGACGCACCCATGGAATCGCTGATTACTTCAGCGGAGGCCATGCGCACCATGCTGGGAGACTGGTCGGAAGCTTTTTCCATAGCTGAATGCAATGAGCTGGCTACAGACTTGACCAGCTTAAGATCCTTGGCATCCTGATCAGCCTGCTGCTGAGCAAGTGCCGTCTTGAGGACTGAAAAACCTTTCTTGAAATCACCGGCAGTTGCTCCCTCTGAACTGAGCAGCTGGGAAATCTTCTTACCGGCACCACCGCCAAGTTTGAACAGATCGGTTAATGTCTTTGCCTCATCTTCTGAAAGCTGAAGCTTGGCGGAATCGGGCATGGATGCGAGCTTGGCCTGCATCTTTTCAACCACATCACTGAGCTTACCCTGACGGATGGAAGCCAGCAGCCCCTTGGATTCTGCCGGATTAAAACCGAGCTGGGAAAAAATAGAGTTCAGGTTCTGTTCCTGAACCGGGCTGAGCGTAATCCCCTTCATGCCCTTCATCATGCCGGAAAGCTCAGACACAAGCTGCCCGTAGGTAAGCCCGTTTTCACTCATCACCTTTTCTTCAAGATCGGCGATATCTTTTTTATCAAGTCCGTACTCTTCGAGCTCTTCCTTGATTTCATTCCAGTCCTCACGGCTGACCTGAAGATCCTGCGGCTGCTCTTCGACAGACTGCATAGCCACACTTTCCGCAGCTTCATCAATATACTCAGATGCGGTTTCAGATTCGGTATAAGATACCGCCTCCTCATAAACGGAGCTGGCATCATTCACGATATCCTGAACCGGCTGGTAAGCTGCCTGAGCTTCCGACTGGCTGGAATAAAGGAAATTATCGAACATTGATGAGCGAAAAGAATATTCAGACAAAGACGTTCTGTCCAAAAGACTGCTCAAGTCCTGCTGTTTTTGATCGAGATGTGGAAGTATTTTCATTTTCTGACTCCTCGATCTAAACGTATTCACGAGGCGTGCCAAAACTGAAACAAAAATATTACAGATACTTAGGCAGGATTAAATCATTTTTGAGATGGAAATTTCTTCCCTTTTAAGGAAAATAATTCAGTGCTGCTCAGCTCCGGCTAAAAATTGCCGCAAGCTGTTCATAGTAGGAAAGGACACGAATCCATGACTGGCGGTTATAGTCATTATTTTGCAGAAAAAGGTGAATGAAGCCTGTAAACTGCCGCAAAACCAGCGGGCACGAATTCCAAAAAGAATCATCCAGCGGAGCACTGCGGGCAAGCCCCTTGCTGAAAGCTTTACCAAGGTGCGGAAGATGGGTCCTCATCTTGGCTGCAAGCAACGGTTTCTGCACAGCAAATTCATCCCATACCCGCTCGGCTCCGACAGCATCCCAGAGACCGAAAATCAGACCAAAATACTGCTGCCAGAACAGGCCCAGCATATCCCCGGACTGTGCTTTACTGCCGCTTAACTGCTGAAGGCCGTACAAACCGTTCGCATTACGAGCAGACAGGGACATGCGCAGCCCCGGCATATTCATCTTCTGCAAACCGGCCCGGTCATCTATAATCATGCGCTTTGCAGCCACAGCTATGCGCGAAGGAGTAAACGGGGAATGGCAATATAACTTATCACGGGTGCAGGACCAGCAGCCGAGGGCACAACTCATGGTGGAACGGAGTACATAATGCCCGTTCTGATACGGTCCGGTCTCCCACGGATTCACATTGCCCATGGAAAGGTTGAGCACCTTCAGCCCGGACCATGCGGCCAGATGCATAGGGCCTGTATCCGGGGTAATGAAAAGTTGCAGGGACTGACCCACGGCAATAAGCTCACCCAGATTGAGTTTACCGGACATATCCAGAACCGGCCCCCTGCAAAGACAGGCCACTTCCTGCCCCATGCCCTGCTCCAGCGGCCCGCCGAAAAGAACAGGGCGCAAACCCCGCCCCAAAAGTTCCGCACACAAATCAGCCCAAAAACGGACCGAAGGACGCTTGGCCTCCTCACTGGCTCCCAGAAAAAGACCGATGCGATTGGAATCTTTATGCAGAGTGCGCGGTTGCGGCCATTTTGTAGCGGCAAGAGTGCTTAGGGGAATGCAATCAAGGGCATTCAAATCCGCCCAATGAAAAAGATTATGGCGGTTGTTCTCCACCACACTGGCCCGGTAAAGCTGCCAATTACCAAGGATATGGGTTGTTCCGCCCGGAGATGCCACCGCGCCGAGCTTGGATTCGGCATGCAGTTCCCCGGCAAGATTCGCAGCCTGCTCGCGAATACTCAGGTTAACGACCAGCTCATACCTATTCTGACGCAGCACGCCCACGCCTTCCCAAGGGAAATAGGTAACCCTTGGACTGACCGGCATGAGCGGACGGAAAAACTTCTCCTCAGCCACCACCCAGATGGGATGACCGGGATAGGCCCTCTCCAGCCAGAGAAAAAGCGGAAAGGAGAGAATCAAATCTCCCATGCGCTGCATTTGAAGAACAAGTATCGGGCGTTTGGACATATCCGCAGTCTACAGTAATCTTTTGGAAAATTCTATGGGGAGGGGTGCGCAATAAAAAAACCCGGCCCTCCGAACGGAGGACCGGGGTCAAATTCAAAAAATAGAACTCACCACAACTTACTTAGTCAGCTTATCCCAATCCGCATTAAACGCTGCCAAGCCCTTGTCGGTCAAAGGATGGGCCGCGAATTGGCTGATTACCTTATATGGAATGGTTGCCACATCCGCACCGATTAGGGCTGAATCCAGCACATGCATGGGATGGCGGATGGAGGCCACCAGCACCTTGGTGGGGAAATCATAATTATCATAAATAGTGCGGATCTGCTCAATCAGTTCCATACCGTCCTGTGAAATTCCATCCAGTCGGCCTACGAACGGACTTACGTAAGTAGCTCCCGCCTTGGCGGCCAGCAAAGCCTGCAAGGGTGAAAAAACAAGGGTCACGTTGGTCTTCACACCCTTGCGATAAAGAGCCTTGGTTGCCACCAATCCTTCATCGGTCATGGGCACCTTGATGACCACGTTGTCACCAAAGGAGGCAAGGTCCTCAGCCATGCGGATCATTTCTTCAGCACTCTCTCCCACCACCTCAAGGCTGACCGGACCTTCAACCTCGGCACAGATGGCCTCGGCCTGCTTGCGCCAGTCACCGCCCTCGCGAGAAAGCAGGGTCGGGTTGGTGGTTACTCCGTCCATCAGCCCCTGTGCCTTTGCCTTCCTAATCTCATCAAGATTTGCAGTATCCAGAAAAAACTCCATATGCACCTCCCTTAACAACCGTCAGTTATCACTCATTTTTTCTTTCTTAATTTCACCGAATAAATTTTAAATCGGACTACCATTATTTTCTACATAGCCCATTTTTTTAACGAGCAAAAGCACTATATTCATAAATATCTGTAAGTTAACATGGCCATATCCCGGCAGGGCCTCTCAGTTGACAACTTAACAGGACCGGGGTAAACACTTTCTCACTATGAACGTTTCTTACTCCAACTTTACACTTTATTTTTGGTGGTGGCGCAGCTGATGCGTCGCGGTTGGTTACGTTCTTAAAACAGGTACCAAATAAAAATTTTATAGAACCGCGACAGTGAAAACTGGTCGCGGTTTTTTTATGCCTGCACAGCACTGTCGCAAAAAAGATTTCAGGAGAGAAAAAATGACTGACAACGCAACTATCAATGCAGACGGCTTTTTTGGTGAATACGGCGGACAGTACGTTCCCGAACAGCTTCTTCCCATCCTGAACGAGCTGGCGGAAACTTACGAAAAATTCAGAAAAGATCCCGATTTCATCAAGGAATTTCAGTACTACCTCGCAAAATATTCCGGCCGCCCCACTCCCCTCTACCTCTGTTCCAACCTCACTGAAGAACTCGGCGGTGCTAAAATCTACCTCAAGCGTGAAGACCTCAACCATCTCGGCGCGCACAAGGTCAACAACACCATCGGCCAGATCCTGCTGGCAAAACGCATGGGCAAGAAAAAAATCATCGCTGAAACTGGAGCTGGACAGCACGGCGTAGCCACTGCCGCAACCTGCGCGCTCATGGGCATGGAATGTACCATCGTCATGGGTGAAGTGGATATTGAACGCCAGAAGCTCAACGTATTTCGCATGCGCATGATGGGGGCGAAAGTTGTAGCGGCAACTTCCGGGCAGAAAACCCTTAAGGAAGCTGTGGATGAAGCTTTGGCCGCATGGATCGGTGATGCTGAAAATACTTTTTACCTGCTTGGTTCCGCAGTAGGCCCTCACCCCTATCCGGTCATGGTCCGCGACTTCCAGTCCGTAATCGGACGCGAAGCCAAGCAGCAGTGCCTTGAAGACGAAGGTCGTCTGCCTGATTACTGCATAGCCTGTGTTGGCGGCGGTTCCAATGCCATCGGTATGTTCGCGGATTTCATCGGTGAAGAATCCGTCAAACTGGTTGGCGTTGAGCCCTCTGGACGAGGTCTTGAACTCGGCGATCACGCCGCAACCCTTTCTTTAGGCGAACCCGGTGTAATGCACGGATTCAACTCCTACATGCTCAAGGACGAACAGGGCGAACCTGCTCCGGTTTACTCAATCTCCGCAGGACTCGATTACCCCAGCGTCGGACCTGAGCATTCCCATCTCAAGGATCTTGGTCGCGCTCAATACGAGTATGCTTCAGACAAGGAAGCAACAGACGCATTCTTCAAGCTTTCACAGTGCGAAGGAATCATCCCTGCCCTTGAGTCTTCCCACGCGCTGGCCTATGCCCTCAAGCTGGCACCGCAGCTCGACAAGGACAAGATCATCGTGGTCAACCTTTCCGGTCGCGGCGACAAAGACGTGGCCCAGATCGAAGACATGATCGCTAAAGGCGAACTTGAATTGCCATAGGACTTCACCGTCATTTAAAAGTAAAACGGCCTGTTCTCTGAAGAGGACAGGCCGTTTTTTACTGGAATAAATATATATTACTTACATCTGTCCGTCTAATTTTTCACCTGACAACCATTTGGCATAGCTGCCTTCAAAATCGGTCAAAATCTGCGCCATCATAGGCATAAAAGATCCTATGCCCCCCTCAATACCGAATCCGGCAAGATAAGCCTGCTGACCGCTGAAAATCAGATCCTTCTGAACCATGATCAATGCGTTCTGCGGAACAGTGACTTTATTCTTTGTGTTAAAACTTTTCTTGCAAGCCTCAAGATCCGTTGAAATCCAGTTACGACAAAGAATGGGACGCACTTCATATATTGAGCAGCGGTTCTCTTTTAAAAACGGGCAGGGCCTGAAATATGTTTTAGCAAAATCCTTGAGCTGACCGGAAACAAAATTACCGGTAGCAACCATGCATTCCTCGGTCAAGCGGACAAATTCATCTTCAGAACAATTTGCAGCCAGATGAAGAGCAATACGAAAAGCCTCCTGCGGAGTCAGGGTGATATGCGAGGAGCAGCAGTAAGAACATCCTGCTGCACAGGCAAGCTTGAAATCCGGGTCCAGACTTTCCACCTGCCCCTGCACCGCACTGAAATTTGCATCAAACAACCCGCTCCCTTTCTCCGCCAGCAAGACCGGAAACTGCTGCATATCAGGAGTAATATTTGTACAATCAGCACATACAGCTAAACTCATATCACGCAGAAATTTGATCATCTCCGGGTGGGTTTCAAAAAATGGAAAGACATGGGCAAGCCCGCTGTCGATAATTTCATCAAGGCTGTTTTTCATCATCTCCTCCTGAAAAAACTGCGCGGTTGCGGTTGGCAAGAAGCACCCCCGAAATATTGTGCCATAAACTGAACAAAGCACCGGGCAAAGCACTTACACTACCAAAATATTTAGTTGCCAGAGCAACACCCAGCCCTGAATTCTGCATCCCCACTTCAATAGCAAGGGTCAGACTGTCGCGGTGGCTGAATCCGGCCAGCCTGCCTGCTCCGTATCCGGCCCCTAATCCGCCCATATTGTGCAGGATCACGGCAACGAAAACAAGCAACGGAAATGAAGCTAACATATCCCGGTTAAGACCGATAATACAGGCAATAAGCATGGATATTACGATGATGGATATGGAAGGGAAAATGTGCAGCAAAGGGTCCAGCCTCTGCCTGAGCAATCTACGCAGAACCAACCCGTCCACCAGCGGAAAAATAACTATCCAGAAAACCGATTTGACCATGGGCAGAAATGGAATCTCAATCTGCTGGTTAAGAACTACATAGATGATCAGCGGAGTCAGCAGCGGGGCCAGACAGGTAGAAACGAGAGTCATAGTCACCGAAAGGGCGACATTGGCCTTTGCCAGATGCGCGATAACATTTGAAGCTGTCCCGCCGGGACAAGCTCCCACAACCACCATGCCGATCAGGGCCTCCTGCGGTAATCCCAGCAGAGCAGACAGAACAACAGCCAAAGCGGGCATTATTGTATATTGCAGCAGAACACCCAGCCCAACAGCTCTATAATTCCTGATCGCCACCGCGAAATCACTGAACTCAAGAGTCAGCCCCATGCCGAACATGATAATCCCCAGACTGAGGGCTATATGGGACTTCATCCATGTGAATAGTGACGGCTCAAGAAAGGCGGCAAAACTCAAAATGACTGCCAGCAAAAGAAAATGCCGTTCAATAAAGCGACACAGGTAATTAACCATCTTCACTCCTGCGAAAAACAACTTGCAAACTCTATGTTCATGTTGCTGTAGAGCATTCTCATCGCCCCTGCAAGCGAGTACATGTCAGCCACTTGAATATAAGTCTGGTTTTGATGTATGATGAATAAAGGAATGTACACTTTAAGCTTTATTTAGAACGATGAATTTAAACAGAGCTGCAAAACTTCGCTTTTTACACAGTGATGATCCGGGCTGTCTCCACACACTGCTGCCCTACCTGAAAATGTACGGCAACAGATGCCTGTCTTATTCGACAACACAGCCGGGGCTTAATCACGCCCTGCTGGAATCCAGCGGTTACATTTCTTGGATCGAAACCAGTACTCTCCTGCCCGGAAAAAATGCCGTAATCCTGTCCGAACCTGTCTGCGCCCCTGAACAGCAATTACCCCTGATAAAGAGGATGGAAAAACATTTAGGCAAAATAACCCTTGTCCAGATCGGGGAAAAGCTTGCTGAAATCCTGTTTGAAGAAGGGTTCAGTGTATATCAAATCGGAGTGGAGACAGAATTGGACATCCAGACATTTTCCCTCACCGGAAAACACAAATGCTCTCTCCGTCAATGGCGGAACAAGTGTTTGAAATCAGGACTTACGGTTGAGGAAAAAAAACTATCCGAAATTGACCGTCAGGAAATAGATAAACTCTGCTACAACTGGCTTAAAGGCAAGGGCGGCAAAGAATTATCCTTTCTGACCCGGCCCATGGCCGACACGGACGAAGAGGGGGTTCGGTTTTTCTGGACCCGAAAAGACGGGGATTTGCAAGCCCTTGCCGGATTCGACCCCTTATGCTCATCAGGCAGCACAGTTGGGTATTACCATAATTTCGACCGCATCTGCTCCGGGGCAGTGAATGGCGCATCAGCATTCACCCTGCTTAATGCCATGGATAAATTCCGCCTGGAAAACAAACAGATACTCAGCCTCGGGCTTTCGCCACTTTCCGGTATGGAACAGGGCTACGACCTTGTCGGGCCATTGCAAAAACTTGCACAGTTTTTCTATGAATATGGAGAGAAAATATATCCTTTTAAAGGGAATGCCAGGCACAAATCGAAATTCTGCGGAACAAAGAAAAAAGTATATGTAGCGAGCAATGCGGGCTGGTTCAGGACAATGATCGCGGCGTCAACTGCATGCGGACTGGAACTGTAACGAGGAGCGGCAAATGAACAGCAGGCAGGATTAACTTACCTGAATTCTCAACTCATCAAGATAGAAACGGTATTTTTTTACCAAAGGAGCAAGGGCTTCTTCCATGCCCAGCTTGGAAACATCCTGAATCGCCAAACCCAACCTTGAAAGAGGATCAAGGCAAAAATTTGCGGCTGCTCCTTTCAGGCTGTGCCCCAGCCGTCCCACTTCTTTCAGATTTCCAGCCTCCAGGCTGCTTTCCATCTGCTGCAACTCATCAAACTGATGAATCACAAAATGCGGAATCAATTCTCTGAGATCGTCATTAATGATGAACAGGTCTTGCCCTGTCTTTTCTCCAGACATCATTTCTTACTCCAGAATAGTAATATCTTCAGGAAGTCCACCCTTTGCGGCAACAGCCGAAACGGTTGATCTTATAGTATCCCATTTTACAGGCTTTGAAATAAATCCGTCACACCCCGCCCGCGCAGAATCGACCCGATTGGAACTGTATGCTCTGGCTGCAAGCGCAACAACTACAGCCCGCTGTCTGTCACTATCCAGTTCGAATTCACGCATCCGCTTTACAGCCGTAATACCGTCCATGACCGGAAGTTCTAAATCCATAAAAACAAGGTCATAACTGTTGTCGCTGAAAAGCTGTACGGCCTGCAAACCGTCAACGGCAACAGTTATATCCGCTCCGGTATCAAGAATAAAAAGCTCCAGTATCTTGCGATGGCTTTCGTTGTCTTCCACCAGCAGGATATTCATTCCCCGCCCGGCTCTTGTTCTGTCTTGGGCGGAATCCCCCACAGAAGCCAGACAGCGGATCAGGTCCGCATCAAAAACCGGCTTGATCAAGGTATAATCAGCTCCAACCAAACGGGCGTTCTGTCTGTCTTCTTCCGTACACCCAGCAGAGAACATCATTGCCACGCGCCCGGGAAGCAACCCTTTCTGCTGTGCTTTTGAAAGGAAGTCAACCCCCGGCATATCCGGCATATCACTGTCTACAAGCAATAGATCGTATTGCTTTTCGTGCTCTGTCCCCCCTGCAAGATAATGCAGCCCTTCAGGACCGTCAGCAGCCACAGCCGCATTTATCCCGAATGATTGTAATCTGCGGGCCAGCACTTCTCGTACAGTATGATTATCATCCACCAGCAAAACCCGCGTTCCGGAAAAATCCGCCACACTGCGCATAGGTTCGTACACGGATTTTTTAAAAGGAATGGAAAAATAAAAAATACTTCCCTTGCCGCTTTCGCTCTCAAAGCGAATATCCCCATCCATGAGAACTGCCAGACGTGAAGCCGCAGCCAGCCCCAATCCAACCCCGCCATGCTCGCGGGAGGTGGACCCGTCAGCCTGAACAAAACTATCGAAAATACTTTCCCGCCGCCCTTCTGAAATACCTATTCCAGTATCGCGAACCGTAAAGAGCAGCCGCTCAAAATCATCCCCTGATTCTTCGATGCTCAAACGAACATCGACCTCACCGCTGGAAGTGAACTTTACAGCGTTGGAAACAATATTCAGCAAAATCTGACGTACCCGGACCGGGTCACCAACAACCTGCGCCGGAACTCCCGGATCGACATCACAAATAACTTCAATATCCCTTGCATGAGCGGAGTGGGCCACACTCTTGCACACACTCTGAACATCCCGCGAAGGATCAAAAGGAACGGGAACCAATTCAATCTGCCCGGATTCAATCTGCACAAAATCAAGAATGTCATTAATGATCTTGAGCAACAATTCTCCCGACCCCCGAAAAATTTCCACATATCCCATCTGCTCGGGGTCAAGTTCGGTTTCCAGCAGCAAATCCCCCATACCGAGTATGGCATTCATGGGAGTTCTGATTTCGTGACTGATCATAGCCAGAAACTGGCTTTTGAACTGGCTGGCCTTCTCAGCCTTATCCTTTGACTTTTCGAGTTCCCGCACAGTAAAGGAAAGCTCTTCAAGTGCCGTATTTAAGTCACGCTCAGCCTTACGGCGGACATCCACCTCACCTCTAAGTTTGCGGTTCACTTCACTGAGGGTCTCGGTCCTTTCAACAACCTTATGATCCAGTTCGGCCTGCATGCGGGCCAACTTGGTGGAGAGCCGTTCCAGAGAACCGGCAAGACTGCCGACCTCATCCTCTCTTTCCAAACCCTCAAAAAGGACACTCTCTCCTTCTTCCGCACGTTTTGCCTGTTCCGAAAGCCGGACCACAGGAGAAACCACAGCCCTGCTGAGAAACAACCGCAGACAAAACCCTCCGACCAGCGCAGCTCCCAAAAGCAAAGGCAGAATATAGATCAAAGCAAATGAAAAATTATTTGAAAAATCGTCATTCAGAATTCCAACGCGAACATAGCCCAGGTATTCTCCATCCTTAAGGATACGCCTTTCAATAAATATCGCTTTCTTTACATCCGTCCCTTCGTCCAGATCCTCGAACTGGCTGACCAAAGAACCGGACTGACTATAAACGGCACAGGAAACGACTTCTTTATCAACACAGGCGTTTTTGACCAGTTCTTCCAGCTTGTAATCCTGAAAATTAAGAATTGCTTCGCTACCTGAAAATGCAACAAGAGAGGCAACCATATTTCCTTTGGATTCTATGGAACTTTCAACTTTGTACAGGTAGAGCTCATTGAAAACGTAACCAAGCGGCAACAAAATCGCCGCCAGCACCCCCACAAGCCCCAAGGTAATTCTACGTCTGATCCTGAAAAAATTAGCCATTTAAAAAAAATCCCGTTAATCGGATGAAGGTTTCAACTTAATTTTTCCTGAAGCAAGACCTTTTCTTAAACCGTCAAGCATATTCAGGACATCTGCTGAAACCAGATGTTTGCTGTATTTCATTTCAGTCAACCCGACACCGCCGTTAGTCAAATCATAAACCTTGCGCCCCGGAACATAACTTCCATTCAAGACAGCAAGGCTTTCTTTGTACACAGCAACATCAAGCCTTTTCATCATACTGGTCAGAACAGTTCCCTTAGCCATGTAGTCCTGGTCGGAATCTACTCCGACAACATAATTACCACTTTTACGCGCCGCCTGAATTACGCCGTTGCCGGAAAGCCCGGCCACCGCATAAACAATATCAGCTCCGTTATTATACATACCCATAGCTAGAGTATTGGCCTGCTGCGGGTCCTCGAACCCTCTCTCTGATACTCCCGAGCGCACGAATTTCACGTCAACTTCCACATCCCTGCCGGAGTATTTCACACCTTGGAGAAACCCGTTTAGAAAATCATTGATCACAGGTGCTTCATTACCGCCGATAAAACCTATTCTGCCTGTTTTTGTCTGCCATGCGCAAAATGCACCCACCAGACATGACCCAACACCCTGCGCATATTCAATTGAGATAATATTGGGATACCCTTCAATGGAACAATCATTGAGAATGAAAACAACGTCTGGATGATCGAGGGCAATTTCACCGAATCTCTGCTTGGCGGACGCACTGTTAATAACCAAAATGCTGACCTTCTCCTTCAACAGAGAATCAATGGCCTCCCTGACTGACTCCGAACCGAATCCACCCTTACAGACAACAATTTCGACCTGTTCTTCCTTCTGTAATCTACGCAACCCGGCAACAGCCATCTCATTGAAAGAAGAATCATTAATGGTGTCTCCGGAAGCAACAAATCCGATCTTTACCTCTTTTGCATGACCGACCGAAGCCTGTCCAAAAGCAAAAAAGAAAAACAAAAGGAAGGCCGCAAGCCTGAAATGTGAATTTTTCCTGATCATGATCTTATCTGCCTAAATCACGCTTCACTGTTGTCATCAGGATCAAGAAGCCCGCCAAGATCGGCCCCCAGAACCCGGCCCGGCCATTTGTAAAAACAATATCCGTGCTCTTCCACAAATTTCCTGATCTTCTGCTGCCCACCACGGGCAAAAGGCAATGATGAAAAACCGATATGTTCTTTGGTCACCTCAATATCCCCGAAAAGATACATAAGATTAAACGGCACCGCTTTTTCCGGATGGATTTCAGCAGGGACAACCAGATGCATAGCCTGAGAATTGCTGCCCCGGTAAACATTTATCTTCCCGGTCAGCTCTTTGCGTTCTTCAACCTCATCTTTAAAAAAAGGCTCAATCAAACGCTTAAGGGTACCATCAACCTTGGCAACGGCAAGACCGTAATTGGTGATGGGAACCTGCTGGCGGTCACAATCCCTGATTCTCCTGAGCATATCCGCACGTTCAGCCATACATGCTCCGCAATGGACCACAAGCTTATACTCCGACAAATCAAGAGGGAGACCGCACCCGGTCTTGGATTCAAATATGATGTTGCGGTCAGTATACCCCGCTATACGAGCCGGAATCATCTCCTTGCCGAGGTCCTCGGCTTTGGGATGGTGGGGACAGGCTTCAACAATCAGCACCCTGTCGCCGTCCTCAAGATGATCAATGGCATTGGCACCCTGAACAAGCTGTTCCAGATTGCCCTTATGGCGAGCAAAAAGAATAGGAAAAGTAGTCAGGGAGACATCACGCGGAATAATATCCATGACTTTTTTGATTGGCTCGGAGTCGGCAATAACAAGGGCCGGACGCCGTTTATGCCCGGAAATAGTCTGGTAAAGCTCCCCTTCCTTGACGATAACCGCGATCCCTCCGACATCAAGGATTTCACGCAAAACCTGCGATTTGGGAAGCCCCAGTCTTCCTTTGGGTGAAACAGGGTCCTCTGAAACCACACAGACCACAAAATCCCCTCTCCCCATAAGATCACGGGCCAGCACAGGATCAAGCATATTCTCTTCCGGCGCAAGAGCCATTATGGATTTCTTGAGCCGTTCAATACCGCGTCCATCCTCAGTGGAGGTAGCCACAAAACGAACCCCGCGCGAACCGCAGAATTCCATATCCGCAAGGCTGGGCCGCCGGATATCCGCCTTGTTAAAAACCATGACGCAGGGAATACCGCGATCGCGTAACAGGTTGGTCAGTTCCCGTTCCTCATCAAGAATACCGGAATCATCGGTAACAATGACCGCAACATCCACGCTGTACAAGGCATCTTTTATGGCCCGTGCCCGGTCATCACCGGGAACATGCGCATCGGTATCGTAAATTGTTACCGGACCCAACGGATGAATTTCAGCCCTTGTCAGGGGATACATCTCATCTTCACTGGCAACGGGACTTACTTCTCCACCTTCAATTCCTGAAAGGGCACGTATTATTGAAGACTTACCCACATTGCTTCTGCCCGCAATGGCTATGGCAAGCTTGGAACCGCTTCCAATTTCATCAGTCATTCTTCAACCTCCGGTTCATATCACTAACTGGCAAAACAACTTCTGTACGACTGAATATTATCATTTGTTCAAGAAATAACACTTTTTACAAAACCTTTCATCCTATTATCCCGAAACGATTTTACACCGGTAAACATTCGCGGCGGCAAAAAAAAATGCGGGACCCCCTAAGGACCCCGCAAAAATTTTCCCACACCCGCAAGGGTACGGTATTACTTTTTCTGGTTCTTGGCAATTTTCTTCCAAGTGTCACGCAAAGTGGCAGTTCTGTTGAAAACCGGCTTTTCAGAAGTGGAATCCGGGTCAGCGCAGAAATAGCCGATTCTTTCAAACTGGCAGCGGAAACCGGGTTCCACATTTTCAAGAGAACGCTCAACGTATGCGGTGCGAACTTCAAGGGAATCAGGATTGATATGGTCTTTGAAATCAGAACCATCCTTGTTCTTCATGGGATTCTCTTTGGTGAAGAGATGGTTGTAAAGACGCACTTCAGCTTCAACAGCATGTTCCTCTGAAACCCAATGGATGGTTCCTTTGACCTTGCGGCCATCGTCGGACCAGCCACCACGGGTTGCAGGATCATAAGTACAGCGCAATTCTATAACTTCGCCATTCTCGTCCTTAATCACTTCAGTACAGGTAACATAGTAAGCTGCACGCAGACGGACTTCGCGGCCCACGGAAAGTCTGAAAAACTTCTTGGGCGCATCTTCCATGAAATCATCACGTTCAATGTAAAGAGTCTTGGAGAAAGGCACCTTGCGTGTTCCGGCAGACTCATCTTCCGGGTTATTCTGGACTTCGAACTCTTCAACCTGACCTTCGGGGTAATTATCGATGACCAGCTTGATAGGATTAACTACACCCATGACCCGGTTGGAATGGGCATTAAGGTCTTCACGCACAGAGAATTCAAGCAGTGCGAAGTCAACCATGTTTGCAGCCTTGGCAACACCGATGCGTTCGCAGAAATTACGGATGGAAGCCGGGGAATACCCGCGTCTTCTCATGCCGGAAATTGTGGGCATGCGCGGATCATCCCATCCGGCAACGTGACCTTCTTCCACCAGCTCGATCAAACGGCGCTTGCTCATCACGGTATAACTGAGGTTGAGCCTTGCAAACTCAATCTGCTGCGGACGGTACGCCCCAAGAGTTTCAAGGGTCCAGTCATACAGAGCACGGTTGTTTTCAAATTCAAGAGTGCAGATTGAATGGGTGATCTTCTCCAATGAATCGGAAATACAATGGGTGAAGTCATACATGGGATAGATACACCACTTATCACCGGTGCGGTGGTGGTGGGCCTTCCTGATCCGGTAAAGGGTAGGATCGCGCAGAATCACATTGGGAGAAGCCATGTCGATTTTAGCACGCAGCACATACTTGCCGTCCTCGAATTCGCCGGCTTTCATGCGCTCGAAAAGATCGAGGTTTTCCTCAATGGGACGGTCACGGTAAGGACTGTTTTTGCCCGGTTCAGTGAGAGAGCCGCGGTATTCACGGATCTCTTCAGCACTCAAACCGTCCACATAAGCCTTGCCGTCCTTGATCAGCTGAACAGCATAAGTGTAGAGCTGGTCAAAATAATCGGAAGAATAGTGCAGTCTGTCTTCCCAATCGAATCCCAGCCAGCGAACATCTTTTTCAATGGACTCCACGTACTCGGTATCTTCCTTAACCGGGTTGGTGTCATCAAAACGCAGGTTGCAGGTACCATTGTAATCTCTGGCAAGCCCGAAGTTCAAACAGATAGACTTGGCATGTCCGATATGCAGGTAACCGTTAGGCTCAGGAGGAAAACGGGTCGCCACCCTTCCTTCATACTTTCCGGTTTCATTATCCTTATCAATAATCGCGGTAATAAAATTTTTGCCTACGTTAGATTCAGTAGTATCTGACATTTATCTATATCCTTAAATTTTTTTTTATTCATCAGCTGCCCTGCCTGAATTGTCGCAGGGAAAAGCATCATTCACGAAGAATCATATTCAAGTACGAAAATTTATGCCTACGGTCAAATATACCGGAGTCAAATATTCTCGTACATTTTCCTTTTAAACACAATAAACATCACACAAGGAAAACAATTGGAAAGAGTCAGTCAAAATACTGAAAGCACTCTTAAAAAAATTGTTCATGATCTTTTTTTCTGCTAAGGTGCTTAAAGCGCAACAGCAACGGGTTAATTCCTGACAAAACATGAAATCATAAGGTATGACCGGGTCCGCAGGGGAAAACATATTTCCGGTCTGCCGCATAAAGCATATATGCCAACTTTTTTTAAGGAGTCGCTAGAATGAATGTAGAATTGGCCAAACCTTTTATCAAGGCAACTTCGGACATCCTGACAATGATGGCCATGATCACGCCTACAGCGGGAAAACCGTTTGTTAAAAAAGGTAATACTGCCAACGGAGATGTAACCGGCATCGTAGGCTTTACAGGATCAGTAAACGGAAGTGTCTCAATTTCTTTTGAAAAAGCATGTGCCGCGCAGATCGTAAGAAATATGCTCGGTGAAGATATCCAGGACATCGTTCAGGACGTAAAAGATGCAGTGGGTGAAATAACCAACATGGTTTCCGGTCAGGCAAGAGCGGGGCTCACAGAAATGGGGTACAAACTTCAAGGCTCCACCCCCACCGTAATCATGGGTGACAACCATACCATTGCCCATGTCACAGCCGGTCCGGTAATGGCGATTCCATTCACCACGGACCACGGTAACTTCACCATCGAGTTCGGTTTCGATTAGAATTTATAAAAATCCCCGGAAACGTTGTTTCCGGGGATTTTTTTAATTCTTTGGCGACAACTGCACCTTGACCTGATTACGCCCGGCCTCCTTGGCCGCGTACAAGCCGATATCCGCTGCTTTAAGCAGATGCTCCAAAGTATTTGTCTCTTCATTAAAAGTAGCAACACCGATGCTCACGGTAATATTCAGGACTCCGGACCGGGTATTCATAGCTGTGGACTCAATTTCCGAGCGCAGCCTTTCAGCCACCTGACCAGCTCCTTCAAGTCCGGTATCAGGAAGCAGGATAGAAAATTCTTCCCCGCCGATCCTTCCGAATACATCAATATTACGTAAGATTTTCAAACCCGTACGGGAAAGATCTTTCAAGACATCATCGCCGGCATCATGTCCGTGCATATCATTCACTGTTTTGAAATAATCTATATCCATCATCAGCAGGGAAAGCTCACGCCCGTACCTGCGGGTTCGCTCCAAAGCCTCTTCTGCACTTTCCATAAAAAAGCGGCGGTTGCTAAGCCCGGTCAGGGAATCGGTGGTAGCCAGTTTGCGCAATTTGTCTTCAGCTTCCTTGCGCTCGGTAACATCCCTGAACGTTCCAACAACCCACCACTGCTCATCTTTGCGCAGCGGCGAAAGAAGAACCTCAGCCGGGAAAACATCGCCGCCCTTGCGACGCACGTTCACAGTAAAAGATCCGTAACTGGAAAGAAGCCCGTCAATATAATTAACATCCGCTTCTGAATCATCAGGAGAAAGATTATCCTCGGCAAAAAAACAGCACTGCAAACTTTCACCAAGCATCTCGTCAGCCCTGAAACCGAAAATCTTTTCCGCTGCCGGATTCCAGAAATGAACCAGCCCTTTCTCATCCATCAGTACTAATGCGTCCTGAACGGAATCACTTATGCTCTGAAGCATGTCTTCCCGGTCCTGCAAGTCCTGAACAGCTTTCTTCTGAGCACTGATATCAGAAGTGGCACCGCGGAATCCGGTGACTGTTCCTTCAGCATCAAAAACAGGCACCCCGTTGAATTCAAGCCAGATCTTACGACCATCACGGTTAACAAACTTGAAAACCAGTCCCCGGAAATTGTGCCCGAACTGGGCGGCATCAAGAAACTCCTTGCGCACATCCCAAGAAGACTCCTCATCCACAAAATCAAAAGGGGAACGCCCGATAAGCTCTTCCGCGCTGTATCCGAGCACGTCCTCAGCCCTGCCGGTCACAAAAACAAAACTACCGTCAGGCCCTGTTTCCCAGATAAATTCCCCGGCAGCATCAGACACATCCATAAATCTCTTTTCACTGTCCTCAAGAGCCAGGCGAATATCTTCGCTGGCAACGGTCATGGATGTCTGACGCCAGAACAAATACCCCACCATCAAAACGAGAAAACTCAATAGAAAAAGCATCGCATTCCTGCGCGGCACCACCAAAGCTTCGTCCGGCACACGCGAAACAACCTTCCAACCCTCTCTAAAAACAACATCCTGCCGTAAAACGTAATGAAAAGAATTGCTGCTCAAGGAATCAAAGGTATAAACACCATCTGAGGCTGTAAATTGCCCGTGATTCTTACCTCTTATTTCATTCCAGACATCAGGGAATTCACGCTCAATCAGTCCCTCTTCAGGTTTGAAAAGAAACTTCCAGTCATATGTCTCGTCCGGCCCGACAATCCAGCCACCGTCATCATTAATAAGATAAAGATTACCGAATGATTCCGCTCCGGTTTCACTAAATATCCTGAAAAGCTGCTCACCGGAAAAATTTATGACCAGAAAACCGGGCCTCATGCCTTTGGCATAGATTTTTTTTACAACTCTGATCACCGGGGTATAGGGAACCACAACTTTCCCAAACTCCATATTCAGGTCAAAACGGGAAATATAAACATCATCCTTCAGCTTTGATGCTTCCTTTATATAAGCACGCCCGCTCTTGTTTTGCAGATAATTCCCGGAAACACGGAGCGGGCGCCCATCAGCTATATTAACCCTGACCAACTCCATTCCATCCGATGAGAGGTAACGCATCTGCACACACCCCTTGCAACGGGAGCCGAATACAGAAAAAACCTCAGCAATACGGTTATCGATTTCATGAGGATCTCCCTGCATTGCCAATTGGTCCTCGACCAGACCGGCAAGTATCCCGGTATATTCAATGCCGGACTCAAGCCAGGAATTAAAAGCAGATATATTGCTTTTTACCAGATCAACCTCATGATTTTTAACAATGTTTAGATACTGATTTCTCTGGGTAACCAGAGCCCATGCAGAGACGGCAATAATCAGTATCGCGACAATAAAAAATCGTTTGATAAAATATAAAAAAACACTGCTTGAGTTTTTTGTCTTCATGAAAATAGATATCCCGAACAGAAGTTCATTTCATTACGAGCATCACGAAAGTTCGCGCGAGAAGCAACAAATATGGATGCACTAGTAAAACAAAATATTACATTATTTCGGGATCACGTTCAACGTAATTGGAGAAATTGCGAATTCGCTGGGCAGTGCGCACTGAAATGCCAAATCTCTCAGCTATCTGCGCCGGGGTAGCTCCCCGATCGTAAGCCTTAAAAATTCGCTCCCGCAGCCTCAGCTTCTGTAGCTCTTCGAGATCGGGCACGGAAACCCTAGTCCCGCCCCAGAAATACATTAGCCGTTCAGCAGCCTCTTTGCCCAACACACTGATCAACCCCTCAGCGGACATAGCCCGTCTTCCTTCCATATCCGGGAAAACATCGCTCCCCGAAACTGTTTCCACCCCCATCTGATGACTCCTTTGTAATTTTAAAAAATATCTGAACTCAAAACAACAACGGGACAGTTTTTATTACCAAAACAGACCATTTGCAAGCCATTTTATAAATAAATATTACCAAATGGTAAAACAACCTAAGAAATAAAAACTTATTAAGGACATTTATCAAAAAAAAGAGTAGTCGCTTATGCCAAGGAGGAAACATGGGTTTCTATAATGATTTAGTTGAGGGACTTAGAAACATGATCGGGCCGAACCGCAAATACGCCAACCCGACACAGATGGCCAAAGCATGCGAAGTGGCTCCAAACCAGATTCTCCGCTACATAAAACAGGAACGGGGCAAACATATTCAGGTACTGGCGAGGGTGCTTGATGAAATCGGGGCCAGAATTATCTTCCCTGAAGAAAACACTGAAAATGTAAATGATTTCCGAAAAGCTCCCAGAGCACTTGCCCGCGCTGAGCAGGACGGAAAAAATCTTAATATAGATAATGAAGCACAGGACTTACTCGCCTTCAACATTAACTGGATGTCAGAAAAAGGCGATCCGGATTCCATGAAACTGCTGACCGTAACGGGCGATGCAATGGCACCGCGCATTGAAGACGGAAACCATGTGCTGGTGGACGAATCCCAAAAGGATTTTTTTGAAGGCCGCATTTACGCTGTGCGAATTGATGAAGAAATACTGGTCCGCCGCGTAGCAAGGGAGCCTGGAAGAATCCTGCTCCTTTCCGACAATCAGGGCATTTCCCCCGGGCCAATAATTCTGGAAAGCAACAATGCAGCGCACAATTGGGCCCCAATCGGCAGGGTCGTCTTTGTAGCCAAAGACCTTCTTTAAAAAATCAATTTCATGATTTTCAAAAAAAACGCAATCATGCTGTTGACACTTTTTAATAATGACTTACTTTCATTCAATCCCTGCGGCAGGATTCTTTTTCCTACGACCTCATGATAGGCCGCAGCGGTTCACAGGCAAAAGCCTGAAAGCAAAAAATTGTACTGAAATATTGGAGGAAAACAGATGAAACTTAAGCCGTTAGCAGACCGTGTACTGGTCAGACGCCTTGAAGTGGAAGAAACAACCGTTGGTGGAATCATTATCCCCGACTCTGCAAAAGAAAAACCCCTTAAAGGTGAAGTCATTGCTGCCGGTCCCGGCAAACTTGATGACGATGGCACCAGAATCGCTCTGGGTGTTAAAGAAGGCGACGCCGTTCTTTTCGCTAAATACGCAGGCACTGAAATCAATATCGAAGGCGTAGATCACCTGATCATGCGCGAAGACGATATTCTCGCAGTTGTAGAATAATCAGGCTGCTCCGGTAATCGTACATAAGTACAGCCCCAAGGGCTGGATAATTAAATACATTTCTTTATTCTAAGGAGATAACACCAAATGGCTAAACAGATTCTTTTCGACGCCAAAGCACGCGAAAAACTGAAACTCGGCGTAGACAAACTCGCCAACGCTGTAAAAGTAACCCTCGGACCCAAAGGCCGTAACGTTGTTATGGACAAATCCTTCGGTTCCCCGGTCATCACCAAAGACGGTGTTTCCGTAGCCAAAGAAATTGAACTGGAAGACAAGTTCGAAAACATGGGCGCACAGATGGTTAAGGAAGTTGCTTCCAAAACCTCCGACATCGCCGGTGACGGTACCACCACCGCTACCATCCTCGCTCAGGCAGTTTTCACCGAAGGTGTTAAGCTCGTAGCAGCAGGCCGTAACCCCATGGCTATCAAGCGCGGTATCGATAAAGCTGTTGAAGCAATCATCGATCACCTCGAAGGTCTTGCCAAGCCCACCCGCGATCAGAAAGAAATCGCTCAGGTAGGTACCATCTCCGCCAACAATGACGTAACCATCGGTAACATCATTGCTGAAGCCATGAACAAGGTCGGCAAAGAAGGCGTTATCACTGTTGAAGAAGCAAAAGGCCTCGACACAACTCTCGACGTTGTTGAAGGTATGCAGTTCGACCGCGGTTACCTCTCCCCCTATTTCGTATCCAACGCAGAAAAAATGATCTGCGAAATGGATGAGCCTCTGATCCTGATCAGCGAAAAGAAAGTCACCAGCATGAAAGAACTCCTGCCCGTCCTCGAGCAGGTTGCTAAAATGAGCAAACCCCTGGTGATCATCGCTGAAGATATCGAAGGCGAAGCTCTGGCTACCCTCGTAGTCAACAAACTGCGCGGTACCCTCAACGTTGTTGCTGTTAAAGCTCCCGGTTTCGGTGATCGCCGCAAAGCAATGCTCGCTGATATCGCAGCCCTCACCGGCGGCGCAGTTGTTTCCGATGACATCGGTCTCAACCTCGAAGCAGTTTCCCTCGAGCACCTCGGTTCCGCAAAACGCGTTGTAATCGACAAAGACAACACCACTCTCGTAGACGGTGCTGGCGACGGCGAACTGATCAAAGCCCGTGTTGGCCAGATCCGCAACGAAATCGACCTCTCCACTTCCGATTACGACCGTGAAAAGCTTCAGGAACGCCTCGCCAAAATCGTTGGCGGCGTAGCAGTAATCAACGTTGGTGCTGCAACTGAAACTGAAATGAAAGAAAAGAAAGCTCGCGTGGAAGATGCACTCAACGCTACCCGCGCTGCTGTTGAAGAAGGTATCGTTCCCGGTGGCGGAACAGCACTCATCCGCTGCCTCCCCGCTCTGGAAAACGTTAACGCTTCCGACGATGACGAAACCGCAGGCATCGACATCATCCGTCGCGCCATTGAAGAGCCTCTCCGCCAGATCGCCGGCAACGCAGGCCTCGAAGGTTCCATCGTTGTTGAAAAAGTAAAAGAAACCAAAGACGGTAACGGCTTCAACGCTGCTATCGGCGAATACGAAGACCTGATCAAGGCCGGTGTTATCGACCCCAAAAAGGTTACCCGTATCGCTATCCAGAATGCAGCTTCCGTTGCAGGTCTCCTGCTGACCACCGAATGCGCTATCGCTGAAAAGCCCTCAAAAGCTGATGACATGCCCGCAGGCATGCCCGGCGGCATGGGCGGCGGTATGCCCGGCATGGGTGGCATGGGCGGCATGGGTGGCATGGGCGGCATGTACTAAGCCAGCCTTACCATCCGGCCCACAAAGCCAATTAAAAGAATCCCCGGCAGCCATAAGGTTACCGGGGATTTTGCTTTTTACTCCCGCCCGAAGAAAAGATCTCCTTAAAATTTCAGAGCGGCCCGCACAATGCAGGCCGCTCTTAAGGTATAAGCTCCGTCTAAGGAGTGGAATCCCGGCTATGGGGTCCGGGATCAGGTGGATTATCTAATTTTTGCTGCGTAATCTTCGTGGCTCAGCAACTGACTTTTATCAGCGTCCGCATCAAGGGCAATGCGCAGCATCCAGCCCTCTTTGTAAGGAGAAGTGTTTACATCTTCAGGTGCATCTTCAAGACCTTCGTTCACTTCAGTCACAGTACCGGAGATAGGCATATACAGACTGCTGACCGCCTTGATGGACTCAACAGAACCAAACTCTTCACCAACATCAAAATGATCGTCTGCGGAAGGCAGATCCACGAAAGCAACTTCGCCGAGTTGGTCCTGTGCAAAATCGGTAATGCCGACGACAGCAGTATTATCATCATTAATCAGCACCCAAGTATGCTCAGGGTGGTAAAGGACGTCTGCGGGAAAAGTAAATTCACTCATGATTATCTCCGAAAATTATATGTTGTTCTGAAAGGTTAAAGCAGGAATTAGCAGCCCCGGAGCCACGCTTCACAGACCTCGTAAAATCCCTCTGCAAGGGTTGGATGGGCATGGATGGTGTGGGCCACGTCAGCAGCAGTGAGTCCCTTTTCAATGGCAAGGGCTGCTTCAGCGATAAGGTCGGTGGCATGTGCCCCGGCAATGTGGGCACCGAGAATCTTTCCGCTCTCTTTTTCGCAGATAATCTTGAACATACCCGCAAGTTCGCCCATGGCCTGAGCTTTACCCAGCTCACGAAACTGGAAAACCTGTGAGCGGAATTCAATCCCTTTTTCAAGAGCTTCTGCTTCGGAAATACCAACTGTTCCAATCTCAGGAGAGGTGAAAATACCGGAAGGAATCACGGAATAATCAAGTTCGCGCTCTTTGCCGAGACAGTTATCCACTGCGCAAAGTCCTTCGTGGGAAGCCACATGGGCCAGCATGATCCGGGAAGGTCCGAGAATATCCCCGATGGCGTAAATACCTTGGGCGGATGTGCGCATGTTCGCATCTGCTTTGATCCAGCCGCGCCCATCAGTCTCAACCCCGGCTTCAGCTAACTTCAAACCTTCAGTGTTAGGAGTACGGCCCACAGCCACCAATACTACGTCAGCTTCAATTGTGGTCTCACCGGGCTTTGCGTTTTCAACAAAGGGAGAAGGCCCAAGCACACACTGAACTTTTCCGTCAACTACTTCAGCACTCTGTACTGTCTTGGCCAATTGCACCTTGATACGATGCTTTTTAGCCTCGCGTTGCAGAAGCTTGCTCATATCTTTGTCCACAGAGGGCACGGGAAGCAGGCGATCCATGCCTTCCACAATGGTCACCTCAGAACCGAAAGCACGATAGATGAAAGCAAGTTCACAACCGATTACTCCGCCGCCCACAACAATCATCTTTTCAGGTACATGGTCCAGATCAAGGGCGTCATCACTGTTGATGATATTCTTATGATCCACAGGCAGGGAAGGCAGCCCCAGAATGTTCGAGCCGGTAGCGATTATCACGTTGTCGCTCTTGATCTCTTCGGTTCCTTCTTCAGTATGAACGAGTACGATCTTATCAGGGCCTAGTTCCGCAGTTCCGCGCACCACACGGATATTTAAGGACGCACAGCTCTTTTCCAGACCTCCGCCAAGTATCTTGCGGACCCTTTCCTTGCGGGCCACAACAGCTTCCATATCGGCCTCGAAGCTTACGGATTCATCATTGCTGTCAACAGCGATGCCGAATTCCTTAAAACGTCCTGCGGTTTCAAGAACTTCAGCCGATGATTTGAGGGTCTTGGTGGGAATACAGCCGGTATTCAAACAGGTTCCGCCCATATCCGCTTTTTCAACCAAAGTAACCTCTGCTCCCCTCCGGGCGGCATCAAAAGCTGCAATGTGACCGCCCGGACCGGACCCTATAATGGTGATGGATGGCATTCTTTGCTCCTGTTATGAAATTTTTTACAATTCTTCGAGCTGAAGATTGTAGGTCATGGGGAATGCTTCATGGAGGGAAGCGGTGACCAAACAGCCCTTGCGCATAATCTTTTCCACCCGGTCAAAAATAAATCCGTAATCTTCATCCATGTGCACGGTCACATCAAGAGTAATGCCGGTTACACGGGCGCGTTTCTTTTCATCAACACCGGTTTCAAGAGTGGCGGTTCCGGTAATTCGCTCATACTCCGCACCACGGGTTTCCAAAGCCTTGCTCAGAGCACCGCAAAAACAATACAAGGCAGAGGAAGCAAGCAGCTGCTTGGCTGTTCCACCGCGCTCGTCCGCAGGAACATCAGTGTGATCGATAACAATCTCACCCAGAATCTTGGAATTTGTATCTATAACCTGCTTATCGCCTTTACGGTCGTATGAAACTGAAAGTTGAGCCATGTATATTCTCCTTTGTGATTTTTCAGACAATCTTTGTTGTCGCCCTAAGCTTCATTCATGCCAACGAATAAAACATTCAAAATTACAGGACATTAGAAAAGACAATGGAGATTTCACAACTATTTAACTATGGTTCAAGCCCTTTAACACGACACATATGTCATGTTGATTAACCAAACAATTTAGACATGGGTTGATATATAACGATCGCGTCTAAAACGACACTTTTGTCGCACCTTCATGTGTATTCAACGCATCTTCGCAAGAGATTCAATAAAAACGCAATCCATACTGCAAAAGTAGGCTTTCTTGGGCAGGCGACAATTTTGTCGTTAAACAAAGCCATAAATAGAACACGGCAAAAAAAAGGCCGCGTGAGCGGCCTTATAAAATATTGAGGAACAATGTAGATCTGTATTAAAAATCAAGCTTGATTGCTTTGGAAGCAGCGGGCTTCTTGGCAGGTGCTTTCTTCTTGGCTGGCTTCTCTTTTTTGCCGCCAGAGCTACCATCAAGACTGAAAGAGACGCTTTCCTTTTTGCCCTTACCACCAGCGGAAGACTTGGCCTTTATGTCGCTGGCTGTTGCACCGGGAGTGTATCCACGCCCGAAGATCTTGGGACCCAATTTATCGGAAATTTTCTTGGCCTCGCGGTTAAGCGGATTGGCCTTCAGCGCGGCGGCAGCGGCATCGTAAGCTTCTGTGTACATGCGCTTGCCAAGAAAAAGCTTGGCCTGCCGGATAAAAATACTTTCATTAGCCCCGAAACGGCGGACAATATCCTTAATGACTGCAAGAGCCTTATCCTGCTCAGTCATCATTTCATAAGCAGAGAGAAGCGAAATATAAGGTCTGCTGTCTGAAGGGTTTTTCTCAATTGCCCGTTCAAGATACTCCACCCCGTCAGATGGAAACCCTGTTTTCACAAGCCTGCCGCCGACATCCTGCAACAGTCCCCTTTCATCAGGAAAGGCTTCGGTAATTTTACGAAAATATTTTTTGGCTTCCTTGACGTTTTTTTCCATCAGGAATTTCTGCCCGGCCAGTACGAATTTATCAATCTGGTTTTTCTGCTTACGAACCTTCTCCACTGCGGCCTTTTCAAGTGCATTCTTGATGGTATCGTGAATTTTCATCAACAGGGCAGCAAGCTTCTTCTCTTGCCCTTTGACATATTTCAAGCCTCGGGGAAGTACGCGCTTAAGCTCTTCCATAGCCATGAGCTGCCGGAAAACTTCATCTATGAGAATTCCTATTTCAAATTTCTCCCGCCCGAAAACCTGACTTGATGCCAACTCATCAAGAGACAGACTCAGCGCATGCAAGCAGCGCATGTAATCCTTACGCTGTCCGTAAGACTTTGCGCGGGCGATATTTTCCTTAATACTTTTCGGCGAACTCATCTATAACAACTCCCTTCGAACCATACCTAAGTCTCCCCGACAATGGCCCGCGATCCAGATAAATCAAATTTAGTAATCTTAATATATAATTGTCGACTCAATAACGTTTCTTGTCAAGTTCTGAGCATCACTCAAATATCTGACAGCTTACCGTACTACCCTGCATTGACGATGCTCAGCCCAAAAGGTACTTATACGCCGTAACAGGTAAAAAAACCTAGAATCGTAATATAAAACATAATTCAACAATCCGAACCCACGACATTTCAATGAACATATACCTATTTATTATCATATTTTCCCTTGCCGGGGCATGCCTGCTCGGCTTTTTTGCCCGCCAGCTTAACCGCAAAGCCCTCTCCACAGAACTACCCGCAGAATTCAGCGGGACTTTCGATGTGGATGAGTACCGAAAATCGCAGGATTACACTAAAGCCGGCATAGGCTTTGAAAATATATCCAGTTCTATCTCTACGCTGATCACCATCCTGTTCATCCTCTGGGGCGGATTCAACTCCGTCGATCTCTGGGCCAATGGATTCGGTTATGGAGAAATTGTAACCGGGCTGATCTTTTACGCCGGACTGGCAGTACTCAGTGACTTAGTCTCCCTGCCCTTTTCGCTTTATAGCACCTTCGTCATCGAGGAAAAATTCGGTTTCAACAAAACCACTCTCAAGACTTTTTTCATGGACAAGATCAAAGGTTACCTACTGGGAGGAATTATCGGCGGGGCCATCCTCAGCGGTGTGCTGCTTTTCTTCAATGCAGCCGGTTCACTGGCTTGGCTCTGGTGCTGGCTGTTTACCGTACTCATCACCCTTGGCATACAATATATTGCCCCCACATGGATTCTGCCCCTGTTCAATAAATTCACTCCCCTTGAAGACGGAAAACTGCGCGATAAAATTGAGCAATTCGCCGCTGAAAACGGTTTTGAACTTTCCGGCATATTCATGATTGACGGCTCCAAACGTTCTACCAAAGCTAATGCCTACTTCACCGGATTCGGAAAAAAGAAACGCATCGCGCTTTTCGACACTTTGATCAATAACCTTTCTACAGATGAACTCGTTGCAGTGCTGGCCCATGAGATAGGGCACAGCAAGCTGGGCCATATCCGTAAAATGATGACTATGAGTATCCTCAACACCGGGCTGGTCTTTCTGCTTATGTCCTTTTTCCTCGGCAACAAGGAGCTATTTGATGCGTTCGGCATGCAGAATATTTCAGTACATGCTGGCTTGATCTTTTTTGCATTGCTTTACACACCAGTCTCAATTGTACTTTCCATCTTCAGCAATATCCGCTCCCGCAAGCATGAATTTGAAGCTGACGCATTTGCAGCAAAAACCACTCACAACCCGGAAGCACTGGTCGGAGCACTCAAAAAGTTATCGGTAAGCAATCTTTCCAACCTCACGCCGCACCCCTTCTACGTCTGGCTGGAGTACAGTCATCCTCCTGTCTTAAAGAGAATAGATGCGCTTAAAAAATTAATTTGATGCGCTGCGCGCTTTTGATTTAATAATTTAGCCTCCGGCGGCTTAACCCCTTTTGCAAAAGGGTTTAAGAATCCCAAAACCTTTTATTATGGCTTCGCCTCTTCGTATGGGACATTGCGATATGCTTTTAAAACAAGAAAGAGAATTAGTCGTTGAATATGGAAAGAAACTGCTGGAATCCGGTTTAACCACCGGGACTGGCGGCAACCTGAGTATATTTAATCGCGAGCAGGGTTTGCTGGCTATCAGCCCCAGCGGACTTGATTACCGGCTTTCCACCCCGGAAGATATTGTGGTTATGGATCTTGATGGCAATATCAAGGATTCAGAGCGCAAACCATCCAGCGAATATGGATTTCATACAATCCTTTACCGCGAACGAGAAGATGTAAACGCTGTAGTTCATACGCACTCTGTATACGCTACCACTGTAGCCTGCTTGAACATGGAACTTCCGGCAGTACATTATCTGGTCGGTTTTGCGGGCAAAAAGGTTCCCCTTGCACCATATGCCACCTTCGGAAGCCTCGAACTGGCCGAGAACGTAATCAAGACCATCGGCAACTACAATGCAGTCCTGCTGGCAAACCACGGGCTGATCACAGTGGGGAGAAAGATCGGAAATGCCTTTGATGCGGCAGAAGAACTGGAACTGGTTGCCAGAATCTACATTCAGGCTCTTTCTGTTGGAAAACCAGTTATTGTTCCTGACGACGAAATGGATAAGGTTATCGATAAATTTTCAACCTACGGACAGGCCGGCGGCAAGGACTAGTCATGGAAGCAGGACAGCTGAGCACAATTTTTGAAATCGCATTTCCACTTTTCCTGATTATGGACCCGTTGGGCAACCTTCCGGTCTGCCTATCCATGCTCCGGGATTTTTCACCTTCACGACAGCGCAAAATCCTGCTTCGAGAACTTTTCTTTGCGCTTGGGATCATTATCATGTTCATGTATCTGGGTGCCGGTCTCATGAAGATGCTCAACATCCACCAGTCAACTTTGCGAATTGCAGGCGGGGTGATCCTGTTCATCATCTCCATGAAAATGATTTTCCCGAAACCGGAAAGTGCCAGCGAAGAAATCGAAAAAGACCCGTTCATCGTCCCCATTGCAGTCCCTCTCTTTGCCGGACCATCCCTGCTGGCTGCGGTTATGGTCTACGGATCAAAAGGTGATGCCGGAATGAATGTGCTCTCCGGGGTGCTGATAGCTTGGGGTATGAGCTTCATCATTATGATGACCGGCCCGACCATGGCCCGGATACTGGGGAAAAGAGGACTCAGAGCATGTGAAAGGCTGATGGGCTTGATACTTATTCTTTTATCAGTGCAGATGCTTGAAGATGGGATTGCTTATTACATAACCAACATTCTGCCCCGCTAGGACGCACCTTCAAATTCAAAAAACTTTTTGTAACGGTAAAAAAGGAAACTACAACTTACCCAAAGCACTAAGGCGCTCAAAGGCTTTCGCAAGATTTTCCGTGCTGACCGGCTTGGCAATATAATCATCTACCCCGAGCTCGGACATTTTTTCGAAGTCACTTTCCCGGCCGTACGCACTCATGACTATAATAGGCAGGTTCCGCATGGGCGAGCTCCCTTGCCTGATTGCCGAGATGGCGGCAAAACCGTTCATCTCAGGCATTTGAAGATCCATGAGCACCAGATCAAACTCTTCAGTATCCATATAGTTGAGAACTTCGACCCCCGTACTTGCCGTTCTGACCAGATGCCCCCAGTTTTCAAGTTTTTTACGCATAAAAACCTGACTGCTTATATCATCTTCCGCCAGTATAATCCGCAAAGCCTGCACAGAGTCCGGAGCTTGTAGAGCCTTCTTTTTCCCGGCTGGAATTTTCAGACTGAAACCAAGCTCAGCGGGAGATTCGGTATTAAAGAACAACTCCCCATCAATTAGTTCCACATTCTGCTTAAGGCAATCAGAATAAATTTTACCCGACTCAGCCATACTCCCACTACCTGCAACATAAAAAGAAATTGTAGAATAACTTGCGGTTATGGAAGACAATTTCAGTCCTACATTAATATCTGAATCAGGGAAAACTTCCAGTCCGGAATTTATCAGGCAAAACAAGGCCTGACTGAGAACTTTGCGTTTGCAGATTATTGCCTCTGGAATACCGGAATCAAGAGAAAGGGAGATGGTCCGGTTCTGAATGGCTGCGGCAGGTAAAAAAAGCCCCACATTTTTTTCAAGGCAGGCAGCCGGATCAAGTGATTCCATCTCCTGCGGATCAAAATTCCCAGCTAGATCGTTCAGTGAAATATTAACCACATCTTTAAAACGTTCAGCTGAAATAACGCATTTGCGAACATACTCCTTGGCATCAGGAGCAAGGTCCATACTGTCCAGCACATGGAGGCTACCGATAATTCCGGCCAGCGGAGTACGCATCTCGTGGCAAAGAGACCGCATCAGAGCCGTATCTCCTTCTCCTTTTGCAAGACACACTTTTTCTACAGGCCCTGCAATCTTCCGGGCATACCCGACTATGGCTTCAGGATCACCCTCCCCATTGCGGCAAAGCACATGGCGCACATCAAGTTGCAGCTTCTCCCCACGGGAATTGAGAGCCGGAATCTGCATGGACAGCTCATTCCCACCCGCTGAAATATCTTTAAGCCTTTGTAAAAACTTATCTGCAATCTGCGGCGCGAGATAATTATAAATACTGGTGCCAACACACAGTTCAGGTGCCACCCCTGCAAAATCCGAAAATTTATTATTTACCTTTAAAAAATTACCATCAAGGTCATGGATGAACATGGTTTCGTCCGCATCGTTCATGACCGTCTCCAAATAACGGCGTTCCCGATCCAGATCGGAACGAAGTTCCTCCCGCCCGGAAATATCACGAACAGTGCCAGCCAATCCGCCTGCCTTGCCTTCATTTTCATCCACGTATTGCAACGTATAACTGAACCGACTCTGCTTCCCCTCAGCAGAGGTCAAAACCTTATCAAATCTATATATTCCGTCACTGGTACTGATTTCGTTAAAAATATTTTCCAGAACTTTCTCAGAATAAAGGTGCGCTAAAAGGGTGGGAAATTTACGCTCCAGATCACGACACCCATCGCCAACAAATGTAAGCACCCCATGCTCATCGGTAATGTAAAAGGCTACCCCGTCAACTCCGGCAACAGAAGCCGCCAAACGAGCAAAACGCAACTCCCTTTTTACAAGAAATGCTTTTATTTTCGAACCCGCAGCAACAAGCAAAGCCAATCCACAAACAAAAAATACCAGCCTCGGGAACAGATGCGGACCGTCCCAAAAAACTCCGGAACAAAAACACAGAACAGCAGCACTACCATATAAAAAAATAAATCTTATATTATTGGACAGAACCATTCCTGTGAAGCCTCATTATGTTTAAAAAGTTCCCAAACCCCAGAACACTTCAAAAGCACCCATAGACTTACTAATATTTTCGAGACACCACAACCAATGTCTTGATGATCTAAATTAGATTCAATAGATCAAACACAGAATCTCACGATTGAGACAACAAAACCAAAGCCCGTTTCCAACAAAAGGAAACGGGCATCTGGATAATTTTACATTAGGACAGAAAACTCTGCCGCGCAGAAAGTTCTACAAACTCAAAGTCATCCCCTGATCGGGATTAACTTCGGGAACAGCTTCCTGCGAAGGAGAATCCTGCTGCACACTCTTGAGCATGGCCAGCTCTTCCACGGACAGGATTTTATTAATATCCAGAATAATGACAAAGTCGTCATCCTGTTTACCCATTCCACGGATAAATTCAGTCTTGATTGTCGTGCCCATTCTGGGCGGCTCTTCAATCATATTTTCGGTAAGCTCAATTACTTCCCGTACCGAATCAGCCAATGCTCCCATTACCGTGCTTTCCCCGTCAAAAGAAACCTCAACGATAATAATGCAGGTATTGATGGTGTCCTCGGTCCTGCTCATTCCGAATTTAAGGCGCATATCAACTACAGGAACAGCATGCCCCCTGAGATTGATAACCCCGCGCATAAACTTTGGAGTTCTGGGGATTCTGGTTATGGGAGTAAGTTCCAGTACTTCCCGTACACTGGCTATATCCAATGCATAGATATCCTTGTTCAAAGTAAACGTCAGATATTGATTGGTCGTACTATTTATCTCAGCATTCATTCTTTCACCTGCCTCAATTTGATCATCCCTGTAACAACATACACTGCCTAATTGCGCTCACTATATATCAAGTGCGTAAAAACAACCAGTGCTTATCAGAATTTTTCAAAGTCATTGTCTGAAAAATCACTTCCCATGTCCAAAGAGACACCGCCGGAAGCTTCGCTTTCAGCCTTAATCTTGGGTTCTGTTGAGACATCCCTGATCCGGGCCATAGGAGCTGAAGCTCTCGGAGCGGAGGCATTGTGCGCAGGTGCGGATTTTACAACTGTCCTTGCCGCAGGCAGTGCCTGAACCCTTGACCGGGTCTGATTTCTGACCCTGAAGAAACTCATAACCTGCTGTAATTGTTCAGCCTGACTGGACAACTCTTCAGATGTAGAGGCCATTTCCTCAGAAGCGGAAGCGTTCTGCTGGGTAACTTGATCAAGCTGCTGTACTGCCTTGTTAATCTGCTCCGCGCCGGAAAGCTGTTCGCTGCTTCCTGCTGCAATTTCCTGCACAAGTTCAGCTGTTTTTTTGATATCCGGCACTAACTGGGTCAGCATATCGCCGGCTTTTTCAGCCACACTGACGGTACTGGAAGAAAGTTCACCGATTTCACCGGCAGCAGCACCGCTTCGCTCAGCAAGTTTGCGTACTTCCGCAGCCACAACGGCAAATCCCTTACCATGTTCCCCGGCACGTGCAGCCTCAATAGCGGCGTTAAGTGCGAGCAGATTGGTCTGACGGGCGATTTCCTCAATGATGGAAATCTTTTCAGCAATATTTTTCATGGCATCGACAGCCTTAGTAACTGCCTCACCGCCCTCTTCAGCCTGTTGTGAAGATTGCAGGGCTATCTGTTCAGTCTGGTGCGCATTTTCAGAATTCTGCCTGATGTTAGCGGTCATCTCTTCCATGGAAGCGGAAACTTCCTCAACACTTGCAGCCTGCTCAGTAGATGCCTGTGAAAGATTTTCTGCGGTAGCGGAAAGTTCTTCACTACCCGAGGCAACATTCTCGGAAGAAATGCCTACTTCGCCCACCACAGCAGACAACTTTACCACCATATCATTCAAGGCCGCAGCCAGATTTCCGATTTCATCACGCTGCTCAATATCCAGAGTTCTGGTAAAATCACCCTGAGCCATATGTTCAGCAAAAGAAACACCTTCACGGATAGGCCCGGTAATAATCCTGGTAACTGTTATGGAAATTATGGCTCCAAACACAAGGGCCAATGCCAGACCACCCAAAATCATGGAGAAGGAAGAAGTAACAACTCCTTGGGCAGACACTTGCTGCTCATCAAGCAACATCTGGCTGACATTCAGGGCATCAGCTCCGACTTCAGCCATGTCTTTCAACTCGGAACCCTGCAAATCGACTTTTTCAACAACAGAATTGAAGCCCGCAAGGTAATCCCGGGCTGCACTTTCAAGACCTCCCACATCGAGATCTGAATTAGCAGCAACCCAGCTGTTGCTACGAAAAGCATCGCACTTATCAATAACAGAATTCAGCAGGGAGCGGGTCTGCTTGATATATTCGTTTTTACCGGTTCTTAAATAATTGGAAAAAGTGAAACGGCTGGTAATGAATTTTTTTTCAAGATCAGAAATTGTTAAAAATGCTTCAAAAACATTCCCCATATCTAATCCCGCAGAGGCTCCGCTCATGCCTCTTTTCATGGCCTTGTTGGCGCGATCCTCAATTCTGCTAACTGCTGAATCAAGTCTTCCAACCGCAGCTACACAATTTTTTATAGCTTCTGTTTTCTCATGTTCATACTTTGCGTATTTATCAAAAATTTCATTATATCTAGATGATTTGTCGGCAACGGCAGTAATATCGGCAAGACCTTTACCGGCAAAAATATCTTTATTCGCCGAAATACTTTTCCCAATCTCATTTATGGAGCTGTGAAATTTATCTTCATATTCAGCAGTGCCCCGCAAGGTATAATAGAGAACCATCAATCTCGAGTTGTACATATCTGAAACAGCCCGGCTGACAACATCAGTACGTTTGGCTTCATCTGCAACTTTTGACAAGCCGTACCAACCGACAACGCCGACAACTGCTGTCAGCAGTAGAACAACGACAAATCCCCCACCGATTTTCCATCCGAGCTTCAAGTTTTTGAACATCTGATGTCTCCTGTTTGTCAGATACAACTACAATCTCAACCTTATAAAGAAAATAACACACCTGATCGAATCCAGATGTGAACCAGACTATTGACTAACATTCCGAAGTTAACATTTTTTTTCGTTTCAGTAACAATTTGTACAAACCAGACAATTTAACATAGCCAAATTTTCTACTTTTCAAGATGATCTTGAATCTTCTTAAGAACAGCTTGAAGTTCCAAATAAACTTTTGGCATAACCTCTCTAGCTCTTTCAAGATCGCCATTCCGGGAAGCCATTTCAATTTTTTCAGCCATCAAAGTTATCCCGCTGGCCCTGATAGTAGCGGAGATTCCTTTCAAGGCATGTGAATATTTTACAGCTTGAGACAGATCATCACTTCTAAGAGCTTCAGCCAGTGCTTCGGTCCGTGCAGGAGCATCTACTATATAAACTCTTAAAATTTCAGCACCGAGTTCCCGGTCTCCACCTAGGTGATTATAGAAAGCTTGCTCATTAAAAACTACATCAGACATTATAGTCCTCCGTTATTACAATATTTCCAGCTTTGCTATTATCACATTCCAGAACGATTAACCAACTTATAAAACAGAGGAATTTCTGACTCCATCTTGCGATAAAAAAAACGATCCTGCCCTGACTTTTCAGCGAGAACACGGGCATTCTCCAATTCCTTGAGCCCTTCCTGAAATCTAAAAACCTTAAGACTTGTAACCGCGACTTCCGCACTGATACGCCAGTCATCAGGATAATGAAGCGATAGATGAGAAAGAAATCCAAGCCGGGTTGGCTCACCACCCTTTACCCCGTTAAAAACAGAGTCAAGCTTCATATAGAGTTCTTTATCGGAAGGTCTGCGATGAAGAGCGGCAAAAAAACAATCTGATGCGCAAGATGGAATACCTTCATCTTCGTTAAAAGCAACACCGGACCGGATACTCAATCCGCTCTTGAATGCGGCATCACCCCAAAGCTTTAAAAGATGAACATCATCTTCGGGCTTAACAATATTCGCAGATCTGCCTAACGCGGCATAGGCATACCAAAAATGTTTTGCAACTTCCCACTGACCCAGCTTAAGGGCACTCAAGGAAGCTGACATATTAAAATAGCAATCGGACGAACTTAGACTTTTATCCAGATAAGGACGTACTATTTTCATAAACAGATCAGTCAGTCCGGATCGGGCAAAAATCCTGAATAAAGCGGCGTTACGCAATTCACTGTAGCCAAGAGAGAGTAATCTTTTTAAAAGCAAATCCCAATTTACACAATTATCACCGGCTTCACCCAACAAAAACTCACTCATGCAAAGCAACAACTCAGCCCTATCGGCAGAGATGTTACGCCGGGATAGCCCCGCAACGATTTCAGAGATCGCAGCAGCCCTTGAATCAGGTAAATGATCTTTCAATACCCGTGCATATGCGGCCATACCCACTGTACCGCTGAGTTCAGGGCTTTTTGTAAAACGATCAAGTCTTTCCTTCAGCTCAAGAACATCATTATAAACTTCAACTTCACGGCCTACCTCAAACAATTCCCCAAGCCCGCCTCCAACATCAGGAGTGACTATGGCACATCCACAAGCAGCAGCTTCGAAAAGCCTAAAATTTACTTCACCGAAAAGAGCTTCATTAGGGACGACTCTGGTTTGCCTGTAGACCGACATCATCTCATAATAATTCAAGCTGTCTTCGAGATTAAGGGCATATTGAGACTTCAAAAAATTAACAAACCAAAGCCGCGATCTCCTGTGCTCTGTTACCCTGCCTACAAAGGTGAGATCGTGCTCCCGTCTTGAATGCGGTATCACTCCGGAACCGACAGCCGCCCCCCCTGACAGGATAGCCATCCAAGGCATCCATTCAACTTTTGCACTGCAAGCTTTGCTAAACTGTGAGACATATTTTTTTTGTGTGGTCAGAACACAATCAAAAAGATCAGCATAGTATTTATGCCAGTACATATTCATGTGTGTATCCACGGACCAGAAAACCTTAATACAATCCAACTTATGAAGACCATGCAAAAAAAGTCTGCGCCCCAGAGACTCCTGCTGCAATATTACATCCGGACAAAAATCCATTTCATCTAACTTTGCAGGAAGATCAAGTCTTCCATCCTGCCCATGAAGATATTTAACCTCATTCCCCATTGCAATGAAGGCTTCCACTAGCGGCAGAGTACAATTTATCAACAAAAGTTTATGCATGGGAAAGGTATACGCTAAGCATATGCAACTTGAAAAGTTAAATTACAACCTGCTTTAGTTCAATTGTGCATTTCGAATGCGAGGACACAGAGAATGAATATCAAAATCGATCATTTTTTTCAAGTTAAATTACATATACTTGCATCTCTTTCTTGCATTTGGGCCGGAAAGCCCCCTTAATTTCTTAAGGGGGCTTTGAAATAAAAGCTTGCGACGACCTACTTCCCACTGGCTACCGAGGAGTGATTGCGGTGAAAAGGCCTTCCAGCTCACGCTTACCGTGAAGGACACGCACAACAACTATTCGCTTTGACTCGACCTTGTAAAGAGCAATATAATTTCCCACGGTCAGATATCGTAAGCCCGGCCGGATATCTTCACGCGCAGGACCGAGTAACGGATGTTTTGCAAGCAGGTTCACGCGCTCATTGATACGGTCCAAGATGCGATTTGCAGCATCTGGGTCATCTACTGCGATATATTTATAGATATCGATTAAATCCTGCCGAGCTTCCTGAGACCTAACTATTCTGAACATAGCTGGCGAAGAGCTTCAGCTTTGATGTCCTCAATTGTTTCATGAGGGTCAGCTATGCCACTTGCAATTCCTTCATCCCAAAATTGACCGACGAGCCTGCGGGCTTTCCATTCCCGCAATGCTTCACGAATAACTTCGCTGGAAGATGCATAATCACCAGAACTTACGGCATCACTGATGAGTTCGGCTTGCGAATCAGTGAGAGAGATACTTATTTTTTCCATGATAGCCTCCTGTCTTAAAAGTAGGAATATTTGCTACTTTGGTCAAGATAGGAACACCCAACTTTTCTATTTTCTACTCATTGTTGCTTGAGGATAAAATGGAACTGAGAACTTAATCTTATTAATATTGCTGTGTTCTTGTGTATTTTCTTTATTCGCAGACACGGACAAAACACTCACTTCACAAGAAGTGCAGGGATTTACAATATGCATATAAACGCAAGAAAGCCCCCCTTAATTTCTTAAGGGGGGCTTTTAAAATAAAAGCTTGCGACGACCTACTTTCCCACTGGCTACCCAGCAGTATCATCGGCGATGGAGAGCTTAACTTCCGAGTTCGGAATGGGGTCGGGTGTGACCTCTCCTCAGTGGTCGCAAGCAAATTTTGCTTGCTCTCGATGAAAATATATGGTTTAATAGAGAAGAATTAGAGTTCCCTAAACTTTAACCTTTGGGGGTTAAAGTTATAGGGAGAGAAGAAAAATAAGTCGCACGATTTATTAGTACTGGTCAGCTGAATGCATTGCTGCACTTACACCTCCAGCCTATCAACCAGGTGGTCTACCTGGAATCTTTAGATGCATAAAGCATAGGGACAACTAATCTTGAGGCAGGCTTCC